>QIMC01000189.1 GCA_003232185.1 Flammeovirgaceae bacterium
GTATCCTCAACTTTGGTTTCGGGAGTATCCTCAGCCTTGGCTTCAGGAGCATCCTCAACTTTGGCTTCAGGAGTATCCTCAACTTTGACTTCAGGAGCATCCTCAACTTTGGCTTCAGGTGCCTCTTCAACTTTGGCTTCGGGAGTATCTTCAACTTTTACTTCAGGAGCATCCTCAACTTTGGCTTCCGGAGTATCCTCAACTTTGACTTCCGGAGCATCTGCCTGTACAGATTCCTCAGGTGATTCATCTTGTATCACAGCCTCCGTAGATTCAGTTTTTGAAGTATCAACTTCAGTAGCGATTGGTTGAGCACTACCTTTTCCGCGGCCACGTCTACGTGTTTTAGATCGTTTAGGCTTAGAGTCTTTAAGTAAAGCTTCATTGTAATCCACCAGCTCGATTACACACATGCTGGCGTTGTCACCAAGTCTATTCCCGGTTTTTAAAATTCTTGTATAGCCTCCGGGCCTATCTGCTACCTTATCTGAAACATCATCAAATAAAGTATTGACTGATTCCTTATTTTGCAAATAGCGGAAAACCATACGTCGTGAATGAGTGGTATCACTCTTTGCCCTGGTTATAATTGGCTCAACGTATTTCCTAAGTGCCTTTGCTTTGGCCACAGTAGTAACAATCCGTTTCTCTTGAATTAGGGAAGTAGCCATATTAGATAGCATGGCTTTTCGATGCGAAGCCGTCCTGCTCAGGTGATTTATCTTTTTCCCGTGTCTCATCTAATTAGTCCTCTTCTAGTTTATATTTTAATAGATCCATACCAAAAGTTAGGTTTTTGTCGGACACTAGTTGCTCCAATTCAGCCAGTGATTTTTTTCCGAAATTCCTAAACTTCATCATATCCGAGATCTCCAATCGAACCAAGTCTCCAAGTGATCTAACATCAGCAGCCTTAAGGCAATTATAAGCCCTTACTGACAGATCTAGGTCATTTAAAGAAGTTTTCAGAAGTTTCCTCATGTGAAGCATTTCCTCATCTACAGTTTCAGGTTCTCCTTGATCAACAGCTTCTAAGAACATGGTTTGATCAGAGAATAACATAAAATGTTGTATCAGTATATTTGCAGCTCCTTTTAATGCATTTTCAGGATGTATGGATCCGTCAGTCTCAATGTTAAGAATTAACATCTCATAGTCTGTTTTCTGTTCCACCCTGGTATTCTCCACGTTGTATTTTACATTTACAATTGGAGTAAATACTGCATCAATTGGAATGAATCCAAATACTTGTTCACTCGGTTTGTTTTCTTCGGCTGGTAAATATCCCCGGCCTTTCTCAATGGTGATCTCAAATTCAAGATTGATAGAATCACTCAACTGGCAGATTAATTGCTCTGGGTTTAGCACCTCGAAAGAGTTGGTGAAATTTGCAATATCTCCCGCCACTAATTCTTTCTGATTCTTAATAGAGATATTGATCTTGCTATCTAATACATCTGCGATCTTTTTAAAACGTATCATTTTCAGGTTCAATATGATCTCTGAAACGTCTTCTAAAACTCCTTCAATTGTTGAGAATTCATGTAATACACCAGGTATTTTGATCCCGGTAATGGCATAACCTTCCAAAGAAGATAATAGTATCCGACGTAACGCATTTCCAATTGTTACACCATAACCTTTTTCAAGAGGTTTAAAGATGAATAAACCTTTAAAATCATCGGCTTTATCCATTGCCACTTTTTCAGGCATTTGAAATGATAATATTGACATATTACTTGGTGATTTAAATTGCGATAAATATCTTATATATAGGTGTTAAGTGCACTATTTAGAGTACAGCTCAACAATCAATTGTTCCTGAATTTTTTCTGGTATTTCCTCTCTTGGCGGTACATTTATAAATGTACCTTCCATAAGTTCGGCATTCCACTGCATCCATGAAAATTTATTACCTGGACGGCCTGTCAAACTATCGACCACAACTTCCAGTGACTTGGATTTCTCTCTTACTCCCACATTGTCTCCTGGTTTCAATGTATATGATGGGATATTTACGATTTGACCATTTACAATGATGTGCTTGTGCGATACCAGTTGGCGTGCTGCCCTTCTGGTTGGAGCAATACCCAGTCGGAATACGGTATTATCCAGTCTTGCCTCTAAAAGTTGCAATAGAACTGTTCCGGTTATACCTTCTTTTCTGGAAGCTTTATGAAAAAGGTTAGCAAATTGTTTTTCCAAAACACCATAGGTGTACTTAGCCTTTTGCTTTTCCATCAACTGAATGGAGTATTCCGATTGTTTACGCCTTCTTCCCCGCCCGTGTTGCCCTGGAGGGTAAGCTTTTTTCGTCACTGATTTACTAGTCCCAAAAATTGGATCTGAAAATCTCCTGGCAACTTTGGCACGTGGTCCTGTATATCTAGCCATCTACCTATGTCTTTTTATATATTAAACTCTTCTTCTTTTTGCTGGGCGACATCCGTTATGCGGAAGCGGTGTCATATCTTTTATGGCTGTTACTTCGATACCAGAATTCTGTATGGTTCTGATGGCCGAATCTCTGCCTGCTCCAGGTCCTTTAACAAATACCTCAACTTTCCTCAAACCCAAATCATGTGCTTTCTTGGCACAATCTTCCGCAGCCATTTGCGCAGCGTATGGTGTATTCTTTTTAGAACCTTTAAATCCCATCTTACCTGCCGAGGCCCACGAGATTACCTGTCCGGAGCTATTGGTCAATGAAATAATAATGTTGTTGAAAGAAGCACGGATATGAGCCTGTCCAACCGGCTCCACAACAACTACTCGCTTCTTTGCTTTATCTTTTCTTTTCTGTGCCATAATTAGTATTCTTCAAAGCTATTTAAGAGCCTTTTTCTTATTAGCAACGGTTTTTCTTTTGCCCTTTCGGGTTCTTGCATTGTTTTTGGTTCTCTGACCCCTTACCGGCATGCTTCTACGATGCCTAAGTCCACGGTAACATCCGATATCCAGCAGTCGTTTGATTCCTAATTGAACCTCAGATTTGAGTACTCCTTCAACCTTGAACGCTTCACTGATGATTGCCCGAATTTTATTGGATTCCTCATCGGTCCATTCACTTACTTTCTTGTCCCAATCAATACCAGCTTTGGTCAATATGTTCTGTGCTGATCGACGACCAACGCCATAAATATATGTAAGGCCTACTTCGCCCCTTTTATTATCTGGAATATCAACTCCTGAAAATCTAGCCATTTTCTTCTAATTTTATCTCTTAATTAGCCCTGCCGCTGCTTAAAGCGAGGATTTTTTTTATTAATGACGTAGACCTTACCTTTCCTGCGAATTATCTTGCAGTCAGCACTACGTTTTTTTACAGATGCTTTTACTTTCATTGCCCTTATTATTTATATCTGTATACTATTCTACCCTTTGTTAGGTCGTAAGGAGACATCTCCAATTTTACCTTATCACCTGGAAGTATTTTGATGTAATTCATTCTCATTTTTCCTGAAATATGGGCGATTACCTGGTGACCATTTTCCAGTTCGACCCGGAACATAGCATTCGAAAGTGCTTCAACTATGGTACCGTCTTGTTCTATGGATGCTTGTTTCGCCATTATATCTGAAATACTTCTTCTATATACTTATGTGTGGTTAATACTTCCGGAGTCCCATTCATAACTGCTACTGTATGTTCAAAATGTGCCGAAGGTCGATGGTCCTGTGTTCTGATAGTCCACCCATCATCTTCTTGAACCACATTTCGAGTACCCATGTTAACCATCGGTTCAATTGCAATGATCAATCCGGATTTCAACTTTGTACCCCTTCCACGTTTTCCATAATTGGGCACTTCCGGACTTTCGTGCAATGTCTTTCCAATTCCATGACCCACTAATTCCCTAACCACACTGAAACCAGATTCTTCCACATAATTTTGTATAGCAAATCCAATGTCTCCTATTCTATTACCTGTTTTGGCATTCTCGATGCCTAAATACAGTGATTTCTTAGTTACCCTAAGCAGATTTCTTACTGCCTCTGTTACTTCTCCAATCGGGTAGGTATAAGCTGCATCACTATGAAACCCCTTATATAAAACCCCACAATCGATCGACACTATATCGCCACTTTCTAATTTATGACCACCTGGTATTCCGTGAACAACTTGCTCATTGGTCGATATACACAAAGACCCCGGAAACCCATTATAGCCCTTAAAAGAAGGCACTCCTCCCTGACCCCGAATATATTCTTCAGCAACCTTATCAAGTTCTTCAGTAGAAACTCCAGGGGCTATCAACTTGGCTACCTCCGCATGCGCCCGGCTGAGAATTTCTCCGCTTTGTCTGATTAGATCGATCTCATCGCTGGTTTTATAATGAATCATTTTATGCTATCGCGATGTTTTGAGACCGTCCTTTTATTCTTCCAGATTTCATTAGCCCTTCATAGTGCCTCATCAACAAATAACTTTCTATTTGTTGCAATGTATCCAGTATAACACCCACCATTATCAGTAATGAAGTCCCTCCATAGAAGTATGAAAATCCACGAGTGACTCCAGCCATGCTGGCAATTGCCGGCAATATGGCCACCACTGCAAGGAAAATCGATCCAGGAAGGGTTATCCTGGTAAGTACATTATCTATAAACTCCGAAGTTTGTTTGCCCGGTTTTATGCCGGGTATAAAACCCCCATTTCTCTTTAAGTTATCACCGATATCATTGGGATTTACCGTAATAGCAGTATAGAAGAAGGTGAACACTATTATCAGCAAACCGAAAACTACATTGTACTGCCACGATGTGAAATCGTTGAATGTATTTCCTATGGTGTTAGCAATCTCGCTATTATCTCTCCAGAAACCGGCAACCATTCCAGGAATAAACATGAGTGCTTGTGCAAAAATGATTGGCATAACTCCACTGGAGTTAACTTTCAAAGGAATGTATTGACGCTGCCCACCATATACTTTGTTGCCTACAACTTGTTTAGCGTATTGTACAGGGATACGCCGTACTGCCTGAGTAAGCATTACTACGGTCATCACCACAAAAAACAAAGCGAGTATTTCAAAGATGAATAATAAAGCACCCTGCATTCCCTTAGCAGCAGCCTCCTGGATTAGCGCTTGCGGAAATCCAGCGATAATTCCGATCATGATAAGCATTGATATACCGTTCCCTATCCCCTTATCAGTAATTTTCTCTCCAAGCCACATACAGAACATGGTTCCTGTAGTAATAATGATTACAGAGGATATAGTAAAGAAAACTCTGCTTTCTACCAAAATAGCTTCCGCTGGAATGGTAACTGCGATATAACTTATCGATTGAGCTGCAGTAATAAGAATGGTCAGAACCCTGGTGATTTGGGTCATTTTTTTTCGACCAGAATCTCCCTCTTTTTGCATTTTTTGGAAGTAGGGCACAGCAACCGTTAACAATTGAATTACAATTGAAGCCGATATGTAAGGCATGATCCCCAAAGCAAAAATAGATGCCCGGTTAAAAGCTCCTCCAAGAAAAATATCCAGAAAATCAAAAATCCCGCCAGGGCTGGTGAGTTTGTCAGGATCAACTCCCGGCAAAACCACGAATGAACCCAAACGGAAAATAATCAGGAATCCAATGGTATTAAAGATCCTGACCCGTAGGTCTTCGATTGAGAAAATATTTTTTATGGTTTGAAAGAATCTCTTCATTATCCTACAATCACCACTTTACCTCCTGATTTTGTTATTGATTCCGATGCAGTGGCCGAAAACGCATGAGCGGACACTTCAACTTTAGCTGTTATGGCTCCTCCACCTAATATCTTTACTAAGTCCCTTTTTCCGACCAATCCATTCGCAACCAAAAGTTCGAGGGTAATGGTTTTCTCTTTAGATGAATCTGCTAACTGTTGAATAACATCAAGGTTGATCGCCTTATATTCAATTCGATTGGGGTTTTTGAAACCAAACTTTGGTACACGTCTTTGCAAAGGCATCTGTCCTCCCTCAAATCCAAATTTTCGAGAATAACCTGACCTTGACTGGGCACCCTTGTGACCACGAGTTGAGGTTCCGCCCCTACCAGACCCTTGCCCTCGCCCGATTCGTTTCTTATTCTTTGTTGACCCCTCATTGGGTTTTAGCGTATGCAATTTCATATTAAAGTTCCGTTACGGTAACTAAATGCTTAACCTTATTAATCATTCCCAATATTTGGGGGGTAGCTTCATGCTCTACCGTTCTATGTAGTTTTCCAAGACCCAAAGCTTTAATGGTAAGCTTTTGTCGTCTGGGTCTCCTTATAGTGCTGCGTACTTGTGTCACTGCTACTTTTCCCATGTCTATTAACCGTTAAACACTTTAGATAAAGAAACTCCTCTTTGCTGCGCTATCGCATATGCATCACGCATTTTTCCCAGAGCATTGAAAGTAGCTTTTACTACATTATGTGGATTTGATGAACCTTTAGACTTGGCCAATACATCCTTTATACCTGCACTTTCCAAAACTGCTCTCATTGCTCCTCCTGCAATAACACCAGTACCCGGTGAAGCAGGTTTCAATAGTACCAGACCTCCACCGTATTTGCCGATGGCTTGATGAGGAACAGTATTTTTATATACCGGAACTTTGACCAGGTTTTTCTTGGCATCATCAATCCCCTTGGTGATTGCATCGGTAACCTCGTTTGCTTTTCCTAATCCATAACCTACAACACCATTGCCATCACCCACCACCACAATAGCTGAAAAACTGAATCTTCGACCTCCTTTAACCACCTTGGCCACTCTCTTAATGGCTACCACCTTCTCCTTCAGATCGATTTCACTGGCCTTTACCGACTTAATGTTACTTTGAGACATATCTAAAAATTTAAACCACCTTCCCTGGCACCTTCAGCCAAGGCTTTTACTCTACCATGGTATACATAACCTCCTCTATCAAATACCACTTTCTCTACTCCGTTGGCACCGGCTTTTTCTGCTAGTTTCTTCCCTACTTCCTTCGCGACCGCAACAGTGATTCCGGAAGTACCAAGTTCTTTTGATGAAGCAGCCACAATTGTATGACCATCTTCATCATTAATGATCTGTGCATATATAGCTTTGTTGCTTTTGAATACCGACAAGCGCGGCGTTTCAGAAGTTCCGGAAAGCCGTCTTCGAATTCCCTGCCTGATGCGCAGTCTTCTTTTTACTTTTTTCGTTGCCATACCCTTTATTTTGCAGCAGTTTTACCAGCTTTGCGTCTAACTTGTTCTCCAACGAAACGTACACCCTTTCCTTTGTAAGGCTCTACTTTCCTAAGAGATCTTATCTTAGCTGCAACCTGACCAATCAACTGTTTGTCTATTCCTTCTAATGTTACTCTTGGGTTCTTGCCCTTTAGTGTCTCCGCTTTTACAGAAATCTCTTTCGGAACTGCGAAAAAAATGCTGTGTGAATACCCCAGGCTAAATTCTAACAAATTACCTTGAGCCGTTGCTTTGTAACCAACACCAATTAATTCCAATTCTTTTTTATAGCCATCACAAACGCCAACAATCATATTATTTACTAACGAACGAAACAAGCCATGGATTGACTTATGTCGTTTTTGTTCAGTTGGCCGGTTAAATTTCAGTTCACCATCATCAAAATTAATCTCAATATCGGGATCAACCTGCTGTTGTAGTTCACCTTTAGGGCCTTTCACCGTTACCAAATTGCCGTCTGATATATCAACTGATACATCCTCGGGGACAACTATGGGTTTGTTACCTATCCTTGACATTTCTTAACAATCTTTAATACACGTGGCACAATACTTCTCCTCCGATATGCAGATTCCTTGCTTCTTTATCCGTCATTATTCCCTGAGAAGTAGATAAAATAGCAATACCCAAACCATTGAGTACCCTGGGTAGTTGATCTGCACTGGCATATTTTCTCAGACCCGGTTTGCTTATTCTTTCCAATTGTTGGATTGAAGGAGCCTTGGTCTCCGGGTTGTATTTTAATGCAACTTTAATGGTGCCTTGAGGACCTGCCTCTTCAAATTTAAAGTTCCTTATATACCCTTTCTCATGTAGTACCTTGGTAATTTCCTTCTTTAGGTTAGAGGAAGGTACTTCCACAATCCGATGTTTCGCTTTTATGGCGTTTCGCAACCGGGTTAAATAATCAGCTATAGGATCTGTCATGTTATTTTCATTTTCTAACCGGCTCGCCAAACCAGCCTGCAAAGTTAGTTAACTTTTAAATTTTATAAAGTATATAGTGCCAGAATATTTACCAGCTTGCCTTGGTAATTCCGGGAATAATACCTTGCGAGGCTAATTCCCTAAAAGTCACCCTACTGATGCCAAACTTCCTCATATATCCCTTGGGTCTACCGGTCAGTTTACAACGGTTGTGTAGCCGTACCGGGGAAGAATTTCTAGGCAATTTGTCCAATCCCACATAATCTCCGGCAGCCTTTAACGCTTTACGTTTAGCGGCATATTTAGCCACCATGCGCTCTCGTTTCCTTTCCCTTGCTTTTATTGATTCTCTAGCCATTTTTATTTTAATTTTTATGCTTGAAAGGCAATCCAAATGCTTTCAACAACTCGTAGCTTTCTTCATCAGTGTTTGCTGTAGTAACAAATGTAATATCCATACCAGATATTCTGTTTATTTTATCAATACTTATTTCTGGAAATATTATTTGTTCCTGTACACCTAAGGTATAGTTTCCCCGACCATCAAAGCTTTTGTTACTGATGCCTCTGAAATCCCTTACCCGAGGCAGCGCAACAGTCATTAGCCTATCCAAAAACTCATACATCCGGTCTCCACGTAAAGTAACTCTTGCTCCAATGGGCATACCGTCACGAAGTTTGAAATTCGAGATGGATTTTTTTGCTTTGGTAGGTACCGCCAGTTGACCAGTAATGGTTGATAATTCCTCCACTCCTTGATCAACCAACTTTTTATCACTCACCGCATCACCTACTCCCTTGTTAACGCATATCTTGGTTAATTTTGGGACTTGCATCACAGAACTGTATTGGAACTTCTCTTTAAGCTCCGGAACTATCTCATTAAGATATTTTTTCTTTAGTCTAGGGCTAAGCATTTTTTATAATTTCTCCGGTTTTCTTAGAATATCTTTGCAATTTCCCCTTCTCATCCTTCTTTCTGCCAATTCGGGTAGCCTCACCGTTAGCGGGATCCACCAACATAATATTGCTTAGGTGTATAGAAGCTTCGGTTTTTTCAATTCCTCCCTGAGGATTAGAAGCTGAAGGTTTTACATGTTTGGTTACCATGTTTAACCCCTCTACAATCGCTCTGTATCTGGCTCTTTGAACCACAAGCACTTTTCCTGTTTTCCCACGAGCGTTTCCAGAGATCACTTTTACAGTATCTCCGCTCTTTATGTGTAACTTTTTTATCGTTTTCATTAATCTAAACTACTTCAGGAGCTAATGACACAATCTTCATAAATTGCTTTTCCCGCAATTCGCGACCAACAGGACCAAAAATCCTGGTGCCTCTGGGCTCATCTGTGGCACTCAATAATACGGCAGCATTATCTTCAAATCGGATATAAGATCCATCTTTACGACGAACTTCCTTTTTAGTTCTTACTACCACCGCTCTTGAAACTGTACCCTTCTTTAAACTACTAGATGATAAGGCATCCTTAACAGTAACAACTACTTTATCTCCAATACTGGCATAACGTCTACCGGTACCACCCAAAACTCTAATAACTAAAACCTCCTTGGCTCCGCTATTGTCTGCTACATTCAGTCTACTCTCCTGTTGAATCATTTTATTTAGCCTTTTCCAATACTTCTATTAAACGCCACCTTTTCAGCTTACTTAATGGCCTGGTTTCCATAATTTTGACGGTATCACCAATGCCACATTCATTTTTTTCATCGTGCGCCATGAACTTGGTGGATTTTCGTTGGAACTTTCCGTATACAGCATGCTTTACTTTACGATCCACTTGCACAGTAATGGATTTATCCATCTTATCACTGACCACGGTGCCAGTTCTCTCTTTTCTCAAATTTCTTTCCATGGCTCTATGCGTTACTGGTTTGTTTGATGGTTAATTCCGTATTCATCCTGGCAATTAAGCGCTTCGCCTCCTGGATCTTCATTGGGTTCTCAATTGGTGAGATAGCATGCGCAAATTTCAATTTCTGTAAGTTTTCCTTTTCAGAAATGACGCGTTCCTGTAATTCGTTGACTGAGAGTGACTTTATTTCTGAATTATTCATGTTTTATGATGCTACGTAGTCTCTTCTTACTACAAACTTTGTTTGGATTGGGAGCTTCTGAGCAGCTAATCTCAATGATTCTTCTGCCAACTCTTTGCTTACTCCACTGGTTTCAAACATAATTGTTCCTGGCTTTACCACAGCTACCCAATATTCAGGAGCTCCTTTTCCTTTACCCATGCGTACTTCGGCCGGTTTCTTAGTTATAGGCTTGTCTGGAAATATGCGAATCCAAACCTGACCCTCTCTTTTCATAGCCCTGGTCACAGCAATACGGGCGGCTTCTAATTGTCTACCGGTGATCCATCCTGTTTCCAGCGATTTCAACCCAAAGCTTCCAAAAGCAATAGTATGTCCCCTTTGTGCAATTCCCTTTACTCTTCCCTTTTGCTGTTTGCGGTATTTAGTTCTCTTCGGTTGTAACATTTTATATTCTTTTTCCCGCCAGTAGCGGAACTATACTATCTTCTTTTTCTTTTTGCACCATCACGCTTACGCCGGTTGGCCATATCACCACCTCCGGTGTTTCCGATGTTTGGAGAAAGATCTCTTTTTCCAAATATTTCTCCTTTGAATATCCACACCTTAATACCAATCTTACCATATACGGTTTTGGCTTCAGAGATCGCGTAGTCGATATCGGCTCGTAAAGTATGCAAAGGAATTCGTCCATCTTTATACTGCTCAGATCGTGCCATCTCTGCTCCACCTAATCTCCCGGAAATTTTAATTTTAATCCCCTGAGCTCCAACCCGCATGGCGCTGGCAATAGATTGTTTCATGGCTCTTCTATAAGAAATTCGAGCCTGCAATTGTTGTGCTATTGATTCTCCAACCAACCTTGCATCTAACTCTGGTCTTTTTATTTCAAATATGTTGATCTGAATATCCTTGCCAGTAATCTTTTTCAGTTCTTCCTTAATCTTATCTACTTCTGTTCCTCCTTTACCAATCACCACTCCTGGGCGAGCGGTATGAACAGTAAGGGTAATCCTCTTAATGGTTCTTTCAATAATAATCTTTGAGATCCCTCCTTTGAGGATTCTGGCACGTATGTACTTTCGGATAGTATGATCCTCAACGATTTTATCAGAAAAATCCTTCCCACCGTACCAGTTGGAGTCCCATCCCTTTACGATGCCTAATCTGAATCCTATAGGATTTACTTTTTGTCCCATTATATATTATTTAGAATCATTTTTCTCTTCTTTTTCTTCCTGTGCTATTGCCTCTCGTAGATTGTCCACTACCAAAGTAACATGATTAGAACGCTTGCGTATGCGATGCGCACGTCCTTGCGGTGCCGGGCGTAATCTTTTTAAGATTCGGGCACTGTCTACCTGAATTTCTTTAACGTACAAATCCGCCTCTTCTAACTTGATGTCTTCATTCTTGGATTGCCAATTGGCTACTGCTGACAGTAGCAATTTTTCTAATCTAGCCGATCCGACCTTTGGCTCGAATTTTAGAATATTCAATGCCTTGTTTACGGATTCACCGCGGATCATATCTGCTACTAACCTCATTTTTCGAGGTGAGGTAGGTACACTATTTAAACGAGCAACTGCTTCCATAATCTCTGCTATCTTTTACCTCTATCTTTTTTAGCTATATGACCTCTAAAATTCCGGGTAGGCGCAAATTCTCCTAGTTTGTGTCCCACCATATTCTCAGTCACATATACCGGAATGAATTTATTACCGTTGTGAACGGCAAATGTGTGTCCAACAAAATCCGGTGATATCATGGACCTTCTTGACCAGGTTTTAATAACGGATTTTTTGCCAGAGTCATTCAAAACATCCACCTTCTTCTCCAATCGGAAGTCGATATATGGCCCTTTTTTTAGTGATCTTCCCATTGCTACCTGTGACTTATCTGCTTATAATAAATTTATTGCTGTATTTCTTCTTGGCTCTGGTCTTAAACCCTTTTGCATATACACCATTGCGAGATCTTGGATGACCCCCGGAAGCTTTTCCTTCTCCTCCACCCATTGGATGATCTACAGGATTCATGGCCACACCCCTAACTCGAGGTCTTCGTCCCAACCACCTGTTTCTTCCCGCTTTCCCAAGGACTACATTCATGTGTTCAGCATTGGATACACTTCCAACGGTTACCATGCAGGTGGTTAACACCATCCTCATTTCACCGGAAGGAAGCTTTAGCGTGGCATATTTTCCATCCTTTGCTAAAAGCTGAGCATAGGTTCCAGCACTGCGTGCCATCGCTGCTCCTTTACCTGGCTTAAGCTCAATATTGTGTACAATGGTACCCAATGGCAAATTGGATAACGGCAATGCATTTCCAACCTCGGGAGCAACATGCTCACCGGAGATCACAGTTTGACCTACCTTGAGTCCTTCTGGGGAGATAATATAAGACTTAGCACCATCCGCATAGTATAACAATGCAATCCTGGCAGAGCGCATAGGATCATACTCTATAGATTTTACAGTAGCCGGTATATCGAATTTCTTCCTTTTGAAATCGATTTCCCTCATTCTCTTCTTATGACCTCCACCAAGATAGCGCATGGTCATCCTTCCATCATTATTTCTACCGCCAGATCTCTTTACCCCTTTTAGCAGTGATTTCTCAGGTTTGTCAGTTGTTAACTCAGCAAAACTGGGTGCCATTCTGTGTCGCTGCCCTGGTGTTATTGGCCTTAATTTTTTAACTGCCATCTCGTTTTAACCTATAGAATTAAATACCACTGTAAAAATCTATCACCTCGCCATCAGCTACTTTTACTATGGCTTTTTTATAAGATGCCGTTCGCCCGGATATCATTCCTGATTTGGTTTGTCGGGATTTCTTTTTTCCCGGGTACCTCATAGTATTGACATCTTCGACGGTCACTCCGTACATGGCTTCTACTGCCTGCTTGATTTGTATCTTATTAGCATTTCGAGCTACAATAAATCCATAGCGTCCCTCCTCATTCAAGGCTGATATTTTCTCCGTTACCAATGGCTTGACTAATACACTCATGGTTTACTTTAGTAAATTCTCAATTTTTTCTACCGAACTCTCACTGATTAGCAAACGTTCTGCATGCAATAGATCATAAGTATGTAATGAATCTACTGTTGTGACCTTTGCCTTGGGCAGATTCCGGCTGGATAACCAAATATTTTTATCTGCACTTGGCAATACCAGCAATGTCTTTTTGTCATCAAGCGCTAAAGACTTCAATATTTTCAAATAATCTTGAGTCCTAGGTGCTTCTAAATTAAAGTCTTCCAAAACCATAATCCCTTCTTCTTTAGACTTGTAACTCAATGCTGATTTCCTTGCTAACACCTTTAGCTTTCTGTTGAGTTTGAATCTATAGTCTCTGGGCCTTGGGCCAAAAGCGCGTCCTCCACCTCTAAATATTGGGGATTTAATACTACCAGCCCTGGCGGTACCTGTTCCTTTTTGTCTTTTTATCTTGCGGGTTGAACCTGAAATTTCAGCACGCTCTTTTGACTTGTGGGTTCCCTGTCTTTGATTTGCCAAATATTGCTTTACATCCAGATATATGGCATGATCATTTGGCTCGATGGCAAATATCTCATCAATTAGCTCAACCTTCTTCTTGGTCTTCTTACCACTATTTTGATATACAGTAACTTTCATGATTACTTCTCCAATATAACTAATGAGTTTTTGGCACCGGGAACTGCTCCACTAACCAAAATCAAATTTTGATCTTCAATTATCTTTATCACCTTTAGGTTGAGCACCTTTACCCGATCTCCTCCCATTCTGCCAGCCATCTTCATACCTTTAAATACCCTTGCTGGATAAGATGCTGCTCCAATTGAACCAGGTGCTCTTTCTCTATTGTGCTGACCATGGGTAGCGTCTCCTACACCTGCAAAATTGTGCCTTTTTACTACTCCTTGAAATCCCTTTCCCTTAGAGGTTCCAACGGCATCAATGAAATCACCCTCTTTGAAGATGTTCTCTATTTTGATGGTTTGACCCAGGGACAACGCTCCATCAAACTGCTCTTCGAAATCCCGAAACTCTATTAGCTTCTTTTTGGGAGTGGTTTTCGACTTACCAAAATGACCTTTCAAGGCCTTTGAGGTATGTTTATCCTTCTTTTCTCCCCATCCCAACTGTACCGAATTGTACCCGTCTGTTTCTTCAGTTTTGATCTGTGTAACTACACAAGGGCCCGCTTCAATCAAGGTACAAGGAGTGTTGAGTCCTCGTTCATCAAAGACGGCGGTCATTCCAATTTTTTTACCAATTATACCAGACATTTTTTTCTCTTTACGACTATCTTTTCAGGTTCAATTTCGGCAAAGGACTGCAAAGATAGCAAATAATTAAACGTAACCAAAGGTCATTTTTTCAAAAACCAAAAAATAAGAACCAATGAATTTATGGTATTGGTTCTTATTTTTGGCGTCAAATATTTATTACACTTTAATCTCTACGTCAACTCCACTTGGCAGCTCCAGTTTCATAAGGGCATCTACTGTTTTAGTGCTATTGGAATAAATATCAACCAATCGCTTGTAGGTACACAATTGAAACTGCTCACGTGATTTCTTGTTTACGTGAGGAGATCTCAGAACTGTAAATTTTTCCTTTTCTGTAGGCAACGGTATAGGTCCGCTTACAACAGCACCGGTGGATTTTACTGCACGTACGATCTTTTCTGAGGACTTATCCACCAGATTATGGTCGTAAGATTTAAGTTTAATTCTAATTTTTTGATTCATAATAATGTTAGTTAACAGCAGCTCCCTTCACTTTCTCGATAATCCCCTCTGCCAAATTCGTTGGCACAGGATCGTAATGTGAAAAAGTCAAAGTTGCCGAAGCCCGACCTGATGATATAGTTCTTAGATCTGTGACGTAGCCAAACAATTCTGATAATGGCACATTTGCTTTGATGATTTGAGCTCCTCCCTTGGTATCCATACCTTTCATTAGTCCACGCCGTTTGTTCAAGTCACCTGTGACTGGTCCGGTATATTCATCTGGTGATACCACTTCTACCGACATAATTGGTTCTAGTAATCGAGGTGCTGCTTTCTTAGCTGCCACCCTAAAAGCAATTCTGGCTGCCAGCTCAAATGACAAACTATCGGAATCCACATCATGGAAGGATCCGTGAAACAATTTCACGTACATAGATTCTATTGGGTATCCAGCCAAAGGGCCGTTTTTCATGGCCAGCTCAAAACCTTTTTGAACGCTGGGAATAAATTCCCTTGGTATTGCACCACCTACAATTTTATTTTCAAATTCCAGACCTTCTTTTTCGTCATCTCTAGGGCCCATATTGAACACAATATCAGCAAACTTACCGCGACCACCCGTTTGCTTTTTGTAAATCTCCCGATGCTCAATCATCTTGGTAAGGCATTCTTTGTAAGCAACCTGTGGAGCTCCCTGGTTGATCTCAACCTTAAACTCCCGTTTTAGACGGTCAATTATGATCTCCAGGTGTAACTCTCCCATGCCGCGCAGTATGGTCTGTCCGGTTTCGTGGTCAGTCTGCACCTTCAAGGTGGGGTCTTCTTCTACTAACTTTGAAATGGCTACGCCTAATTTGTCCACATCGGCCTGGGCTTTTGGTTCGATGGCATAACCTATTACAGGTTCTGGAAATGACATAGATTCCAAAACTACCGGTGATTTCTCATCAACCAAGGTATCTCCTGTTTTAATATTTTTAAAGCCAACCCCTGCACATATATCTCCTGCTTCCACAAAATCAATCGGGTTTTGTTTATTGGAGTGCATCTGCATTAAACGTGAGATCCTTTCTTTCTTATTGGTCCTCATATTTAATACATAACTTCCGGCCTTTAGCTTTCCTGAATACACCCTGAAAAAGCACAGTCTCCCTACGAAGGGATCAGTAGCAATTTTAAAAGCTAAGGCGGAGAATGGTTCATCCGCATCTGCCTTCCTCATCACAGTCTCTTCAGTCTGAGGGTTGATGCCTTCCACCGGGGGAAGATCCACCGGAGATGGCAAATAAGCACAGACTGCATCCAATACCGCTTGCACACCCTTATTCTTAAATGCTGACCCACAAAGTACCGGAGAGAAAGACATATCAATTACAGCCTTTCTGATGGCTGCCATCATCTCTTCTTTGGTAATTGAATCCGGATCCTCAAAAAACTTCTCAAGCAGCACATCGTCATAGTCAGCGACACTCTCCACTAGTTTCTGCCTCCATTCAGCTACCACCTCAATCAGGTCATCGGGAATGGCAACCACCTTATAGGTCATGCCTTTATCTTCTTCATTCCAAACAATAGCCTGATTGGTGATTAGGTCAACTACACCGGTAAAATCTTCTTCTGATCCTATAGGCACCTGTAGGGGCACCGGGTTAGCGCCTAGTTTTTCTTTGATCTCTTTAACCACATTAAAGAAATCAGCTCCTGACCGGTCCATTTTGTTTACAAAACATATCCTGGGTACCACATACTTATCGGCCTGACGCCATACCGTCTCTGATTGAGGCTCTACCCCAGATACTGCACAAAACAATGCAACTGCACCATCCAGCACTCTTAAAGAGCGTTCCACTTCTACAGTGAAATCTACGTGGCCTGGAGTATCAATAATATTTATCAGGTATTCATTGGTTTGGTCTGTTGGCTGACCTTGACTGGTAGGGTAATTCCAAAAAGTGGTAGTGGCCGCACTGGTAATAGTAATGCCTCTCTCCTGTTCCTGCTCCATCCAATCCATGGTGGCTGCACCATCATGCACCTCTCCTATCTTATGACTGATTCCTGTATAATATAGAATTCTTTCCGTAGTGGTTGTTTTACCGGCATCGATATGAGCCATGATCCCGATATTTCTCAAATATTTTAAATTCTTTGCCATTGGTATGGTAAATACTAAAACCTAAAATGAGAAAATGCTCTGTTTGCTTCTGCCATACGATGGGTATCATCTTTCTTCTTTATAGCAGAGCCTTCTCCTTTACTGGCCGCAATTATTTCAGCTGCCAACCTTTCTTTCATGGTATTCTCACCACGCGCACGAGAGAAACGTATCAGCCACTTAATTCCCAAAGAAGTTTTCCTTCCGGGCCGCACCTCTAATGGTACTTGAAAAGTTGCTCCACCAACCCTACGACTTTTTACCTCTACTGAGGGCATGACATTATTTAGGGCTTTTTTCCATGTTTCTAAGCCATCTTCTTTGGTCTTATTCTCTACCAATTCAATAGCATTGTAAAAAATATTATAAGCTATAGATTTTTTGCCATCCACCATTAGGTAGTTCACAAACTTAGTTACTAGCTCGTCCTTGAATTTTGGATCGGGTAAAACGTATCTTTTCTTAGGTTTAGATTTTCTCATTTCAATTTATTTTTTGGGCTTCTTAGCACCATATTTTGACCTTCGCTGTGTTCTACCACTTACTCCGGCAGTATCCAATGCTCCTCTTATGATGTGATACCGTACACCTGGAAGATCTTTTACCCTTCCTCCTCTAATTAACACAATTGAGTGTTCCTGTAAATTGTGACCCTCTCCAGGAATATAGGCATTCACTTCCTTACCATTGGTCAAACGAACCCTCGCCACCTTTCGCATGGCGGAATTAGGCTTCTTAGGTGTGGTTGTATAAACCCTGGTGCAAACTCCTCTGCGTTGTGGACAGGAGTCCAAAGCAGGTGATTTTGATTTGGAGGTGAGTTTTTTCCTTCCTTTTCTGACTAATTGCTGTATA
Organism: Flammeovirgaceae bacterium; assembly: GCA_003232185.1. GTDB lineage: Bacteria > Bacteroidota > Bacteroidia > Cytophagales > Cyclobacteriaceae > SZUA-3. Next base: position 17,931 of record QIMC01000189.1, read on the forward strand.
GTAGGCATCTAATTTTGTGCTTTTCCCTAAATTTTTGGAATGCAAAATTAGTCATTTCGATAAACTATACAAACTATAACTATAAATAATAATCGTGATTTTTAAGGCTCCGTTGTGAAGGACTCCGATTGTTAAGCTTCACCAACGGTACCTCCAAAGTTTATGGGAAACTTTGGAGCATCTTCTGATTGCTTGATATTCCCAAATGTTTGTTCATATTTATTAATATTGTCGCTTAATGCCTTCAATAATCGCTTGGCGTGTTCCGGAGTGATTACAATCCGGGACTTTACCTTTGCTTTGGGGACTCCTGGCATTAAGCGTATAAAATCTATTACAAACTCACTATTCGAGTGTGCAATCATGGCAAGGTTTGCGTATATGCCTTCAGCAACTTCTTCCGATAATTCAATATTGATTTGGTTCTTATTGGACTTATCTTGCTCTTCAGCCATACTATTACAGTTGATTGGTTTCTATCTCTGTCTTCTCATCGAATTCTTTTCGGGAAGATATCAGCGCATCATACTCTTCCTGAGAACCTACTATAAGGTCTTGGTACTCTCGTCTGCCAGTACCTGCTGGTATCAAGTGCCCAACGATAACATTCTCTTTCAGGCCGACGAGCTTATCAGATTTACCTCGAATACTTGCTTCACTAAGCACTTTGGTAGTTTCCTGGAAGGAAGCGGCAGAAATAAAACTTTCAGTTCCCAATGACGCCTGAGTGATTCCCTGTAAAGTTGGTTTGGATACTGCGGCTTGTGCGTCCCGTACTGAGACCAATTTTAAGTCTCTACGCTTAAGGCTACTATTTTCATCGCGCAGAGTACGTGATGAAATAATCTGACCTGATTTTAAATTCTCCGAAGCACCCGGATCCAGTACTACTTTTTTATCAAGTACAATATCGTTTTCTTCCCGGAAGAAAAACTTATCTACCACTTGATTAGGCAAGAACCCGGTATCCCCAGCATCCAGAATTTCTACTTTTTGCATCATCTGCTTAACGATTGTTTCAATATGTTTATCGTTAATTTTTACCCCTTGTAATCGATATACTTCCTGAATTTCGTTTACAAGGTATTCCTGAACAGCGGTTGGGCCTTTAATTGAAAGAATGTCTTTAGGAGTTATCGCCCCGTCTGACAAAGCATATCCGGCTTTGACAAAGTCATTGTCTTGAACCAGTATGTGTTTACTCAATGGCACCAGATATCTTTTCTTAATACCATCTTTGGATTCTATGAAAATTTCACGATTTCCTCTTTTTATGCCACCATAGGTAACCACACCATCTATTTCACTGACTACCGCAGGATTGGAAGGGTTCCTGGCCTCGAATAACTCCGTAACTCGTGGTAAACCTCCTGTTATATCCCGAGATTTTCCCATAGTTCTTGGGATTTTGGCAAGAATTTGTCCGGATTTAATGGAAGAGCCATCTTCAACTGCCAAATGAGCTCCTACAGGAATATTGTAACTTTTGGTCTCACCTTTAGAGGGCTCAACCAGTATCGCAGGATTTTTTGATTTATCCTTGGTGTCTACGATCACTTTTTCCCGGTGACCGGTTTGCTCATCCGATATTTCCCTGAAGGTGATGCCGTCTTCTATGGCTTCATAGCCAATCTTTCCGTTCATTTCGGATAAAATTACAGCGTTATAAGGATCCCAGTAACACAATTGGTCTCCCTTTTCAACTTTTGCGCCGTCCTTTATACTCAAAAATGCTCCATAAGGAACATGGTTAGTAACCAGTACTTTATTGGTTTTATCGTCCACGATCTTAATTTCCCCTGACCGGCCCATTACCACCACTACCTTTTCGTTGTCATTATTCGTCGTTTTTACTGAACGAAGTTCTTCAAATTCAATGGTCCCACCAAACTTGGCTACAATTCTAGCGTCAATTGCAATGTTAGATGCCGTACCTCCAACGTGGAAGGTTCTTAAAGTCAATTGAGTACCTGGTTCACCGATTGACTGCGCAGCAATAACCCCTACTGCCTCGCCAATCTGTACCATCACTCCTGAAGCTAAATTTCTTCCATAACATTTAGCACAAACTCCTTTTTTGGTTTCACAAGTCAATACCGATCTGATTTCAACATCTTCAATACTGGTCTCTTCTATGAGCGCCGCTAGTTCTTCGGTAATTTCATCTCCGGCATTAAGGAATAACTCCTCAGAAATTGGATCATAAATATCATGAATAGATACTCTTCCTAAGATACGTTCGCCCAGTGGTTCTACTATATCTTCATTGTCCTTTAAGGCAGACACTACCAATCCTCTCAGCGTACCACAGTCTTTTTCATTTACCACAACGTCCTGGGCCACATCCACCAAACGACGAGTCAAATAACCCGCATCAGCAGTTTTTAAGGCAGTATCAGCCAATCCTTTTCTGGCACCGTGTGTTGAAATAAAATACTCGATTACATCCAAACCTTCTTTGAAGTTAGAAAGAATAGGGTTTTCGATGATCTCACCCACTGAGCCTAACAAACTCTTTTGAGGTTTTGCCATAAGGCCTCGCATACCACCCAACTGTCTAATTTGCTCACGGGAACCACGGGCTCCTGAGTGCATCATCATGTAAATAGAGTTAAATCCTTGCTGATCACCCTCAAGCTGATCCATCAATGTATGGGTCAACTGAGAATTAATCCTGGTCCAGATATCAATCACCTGGTTGTACCGTTCGTTATCTGTAATCAAGCCCATGAGGTAGTTGTTCCATACTACATCTACTTCCTCCTTGGCTTGTTTGACCAGTTTATCTTTTTCGTCTGGTATTTTAACATCATCAAGGCCCATAGATAGTCCGCCTTTATATGCAGACTGAAATCCAAGTTCTTTGATGTCGTCAAGGAATTTAGCTGTCCTGGCCACACCTGAAACCTTGTATACCTGGGAAATGATCTGTTGTAGTTTCTTCTTGGTAAGAAGCTCATTTACATACCCAACTTCTTCAGGAATAAATTGATTAAAAATAACCCGTCCTGCAACAGTTTCAATAATTTTTGTTTCCAAGCTGCCATCTGCAGTCCTTACCTGACTCCTTACTTTTATAAAGGCGTGATTTGATAATTTGCCCTCATTTATGGCAATAACTACCTCCTGAGGACTGTAGAAAGTCATTCCTTCACCGTCAACTTTATTATCATCGGTGCTCTTCCTTCCTTTTGTTACGTAGTACAATCCAAGTACCATGTCCTGAGACGGTACGGTAATTGGCGCCCCGTTTGCTGGGTTTAGAATATTGTGTGAAGAAAGCATCAACAATGAGGCTTCCACAATGGCCTCATGTCCCAAGGGAACATGCACAGCCATCTGGTCACCATCAAAATCCGCATTAAATGCAGTACATACCAGAGGGTGAAGCTGAATGGCTTTTCCCTCTATCAATTTTGGTTGGAAAGATTGAATACCCAAGCGATGTAAGGTAGGAGCACGGTTAAGCAATACCGGGTGCCCTTTTAGTACATTCTCTAAAATATCCCAAACTACCGGATCTTTTCGATCCACAATTTTTTTAGCAGATTTTACTGTTTTAACAATCCCTCGCTCAATGAGTTTGCGAATAATAAATGGCTTGAACAGCTCTGCTGCCATGTCCTTGGGAAGCCCACATTCATGCAACTTCAATTCAGGGCCTACTACTATTACTGACCTTCCTGAATAGTCAACTCTTTTTCCTAAGAGGTTTTGACGGAACCGACCCTGCTTACCTTTCAGCATATCACTCAAAGACTTCAGTGCTCTATTACCATCTGATCGTACTGCGTTTACTTTTCGTGAGTTGTCAAAAAGAGAATCTACAGCTTCCTGTAACATCCGCTTCTCATTCCTTAAAATAACTTCAGGAGCCTTGATATCGATTAGGCGTTTAAGTCGATTATTTCTAATAATAACTCGTCTATAAAGATCATTTAGATCAGAGGTGGCAAATCTTCCGCCATCAAGGGGCACCAAAGGACGAAGTTCCGGGGGAATAACCGGCACCATTTTAATAATCATCCATTCAGGTCGATTTTCGATGCGATTACGCGAATCTCTGAAAGCTTCTACCACTTTCAGCCTCTTCAATGCTTCTGCTTTCCGCTGCTGCGAGGTATCTGTAGCCGCCTGATCCCGCAACTGATAAGATAGGGCGTCCAGATCAATCCGAGCCAACACCATTTCCAATGATTCCGCACCCATTTTGGCAATGAACTTATTCGGGTCATCATCATCCAACATCTGATTCTCCCGGGGCATTTTATCAATTATATCCAGGTATTCATCTTCAGTAAGAAAATCCAGATAATTTATCCCATCCTCTTCTTTGATACCTGGCTGAATTACCAAGAATCTTTCATAATATATGATTTGATCCAACTTCTTAGTCGGAAGACCCAGAAGGTACCCGATTTTATTGGGTAGTGATCTGAAATACCAGATATGTGCCACGGGAACTACCAATTCGATATGGCCCATTCTTTCCCGTCGTACCTTTTTCTCAGTTACCTCTACACCACAGCGATCACAAATAATACCCTTGTATCGTATTCGCTTGTATTTACCACAATGACATTCCCAGTCCTTTACCGGTCCAAAAATTCGCTCGCAAAACAAACCTCCCATTTCTGGCTTATAAGTACGATAATTAATGGTTTCAGGCTGTGTCACTTCCCCATGCGAACTCTCCAGTATTGATTCCGGAGAAGCAAGGCTAATAGTAACCTTGGTGAAGTCATTGTTGAATTTTTTGCTTTTTCTAAATGCCATAATTAAATGATCAAGATTTATAAGATCAGGAGGTTATTCTATTAGTCTAAAGTAATTTCCAGAGCAAGACCGCGTAATTCATGTATTAAAACATTGAAGGACTCTGGAATATTAGGTTTGGCCATATTTTCGCCCTTCACGATACACTCATAGGCTTTAGCACGACCAACTACATCATCGGATTTAATGGTTAGGATCTCCTGTAGGATATGAGATGCCCCGAAGGCCTCTAATGCCCACACTTCCATTTCTCCAAATCTTTGCCCACCGAATTGAGCCTTTCCTCCCAGCGGTTGCTGAGTAATCAGCGAGTAAGGCCCGATAGATCTTGCATGCATCTTATCGTCTACTAAGTGGCCCAACTTCAACATATAGATTACTCCAACGGTTACCGGTTGGTCAAACTTATCTCCAGATAAGCCATCATAAAGATAGGTACGACCAAAAGAAGGCAAACCTGCTTCTTTCAGTTCATCTGCTACCTGTTCCATGGTGGCCCCATCAAAAATAGGAGTTGCATACTTTTTGTCCAGCTTTATACCTGCCCAACCCAGTACTGTTTCATAAATCTGACCCAGGTTCATTCTGGAAGGTACACCAAGCGGATTTAGCACAATATCAACAGGAGTGCCATCTTCGAGGAATGGCATGTCTTCTTCCCTGACAATTCTTGCCACTACGCCTTTATTTCCATGTCTACCGGCCATTTTATCTCCCACCTTCAATTTCCTCTTCTTAGCCACATAGACTTTCGCAAGCTTAACAATACCAGCAGGTAGTTCATCGCCAACTTCCAAGGTAAAGCGCTGTCTTTTAAATATTCCAGTTATGTCATTGCGTTTCTTATTGTAATTCTTGATCAGTTTCAGCATCAAATCACCGGTATCCTGATCGGCCACCCAATTGTCAAGAATTAAATCAGAGATCAAGTTTACTTCCTCCGGCACATTATATGTGCTTTCGTCTTTGTATATGTTCTTATCCGGAAATATACTAACCTCGATATTTTTAGCACTAAACTTGGTTCCTTTCTGAATAATTACATCACCAAACTTGTGCTTAACACCTTGAGAGGCTTTTCCCTCCAGCAATTCGACCATCTTTCCGATCATTTCCTCCCTCAACTCCAACAATTCCTTTCCATATTTGACCTTTAGAACCACTACTTCTTTTTTGGCTCTAGCTCTAAGGTCTTTATCTCTCTTAGGTCGAGAAAACAGCTTGGAATCGATTACAACTCCTTTTAGTGATGGGCTGGCCTTTAAACTGGCATCCTTCACATCTCCTGCCTTGTCACCAAATATTGCTCTTAGAAGTTTTTCCTCTGGCGTTGGGTCGGTCTCTCCTTTAGGTGTTATTTTACCAATAAGAATATCACCCTCTTTCACATCTGCACCCACACGAATAATCCCATCCTCATCCAGGTTTTTAACTGCTTCCTCACTCACATTAGGAATCTCAGATGTCAACTCCTCCTCACCTCGTTTAGTATCTCTTACCTCCAACTCAAATTCTTCTATATGGATAGAGGTAAATATATCATCCCGAACTACTCTTTCGGAAATGACGATAGCATCTTCAAAATTATAACCCTGCCATGGCATAAATGCCACTTTTAGATTTCTACCCAAAGCTAATTCACCTGCCTGAGTAGCATACCCTTCACATAACGGTTGGCCTGATACAACTTTATCACCTTTAACCACTATAGGCTTCAGGTTAATACAAGTATCTTGATTGGTTCTACGGAACTTGATCAAGCTGTACTTAACTAGTTCATCATTGAAATTAACCAGATGCTGATCCTTGTTCAGGTTGTATTTAACCACAATCTGAGTAGCATCAACAAAGTTTACCACACCCTCGCCTTCTGCACGAATCAAAGATCTTGAATCAAGTGCAACACGACCCTCCAAACCAGTCCCTACTACCGGGGATTCCGGCTTCATTAGCGGAACCGCCTGCCGTTGCATGTTTGAACCCATCAAAGCCCTGTTCGCATCATCATGCTCCAGAAAAGGAATTAACGAAGCTGCAACAGATACAATTTGATTTGGCGCAATGTCCATATAAGTCACCTGTGCCGGTTCTACTACTGGAAAATCCCCTTCAAACCTTGCTTTAACACGATCATTGATAAATTTACCTGCATCAGTGATCGGCGCATTTGCCTGTGCAATGTTGTGTGAATCTTCTTCTTCCGCTGTCAGATAGATCACTTGACCTTTCATGGCAACTTTGCCCTTTTCAACCTTGCGATAAGGAGTTTCTATGAAACCCATGCTATTAACTTTCGCGTGTACACACAATGAAGAAATCAAACCAATATTTGGTCCCTCAGGAGTTTCAATGGTACAAAGTCTTCCGTAGTGGGTATAGTGTACATCCCTTACTTCGAATCCAGCTCTTTCCCTGGACAATCCTCCTGGTCCCAAAGCGGACATCCGTCGTTTGTGCGTTATCTCGGCCAGCGGGTTGGTCTGATCCATAAACTGAGATAACTGATTGGTGCCAAAGAATGAGTTGATAACAGAAGATAGTGTTCTTGCATTAATCAAATCCACCGGCTTAAAATCTTCATTATCACGAACATTCATTCGTTCTTTGATGGTACGAGCCATTCGAGCAAGGCCTACACCAAATTGCGTATAAAGTTGTTCGCCAACGGTCCTGACTCTACGATTACTTAAATGATCAATATCATCCACCAATGCTTTAGCATTGATCAATCCGATCAGGTATTTAACGATGTTGATTATATCCTCGGTGGTTAGTACCCTTACATCCGAATCTATTTGTAATCCCAGTTTTTTATTAATCCGATACCGTCCAACTTCACCCAAGTCATAACGTTTGTCGCTAAAAAACAGGCTATGAATGATATCCCGGGCAGTCTGCTCATCAGGAGCCTCAGTATTTCTAAGCTGGCGGTAAATTTGCTCTACTGCTTCTTTCTCAGAATTTGAATTGTCCTTTTGAAGTGTATTATAAATAATGGTATAATCTGCAACATTTACATCTTCACGATGTAGAATTACTGATTTACTGCCTGATTCCAAAATGATCTCCAGGTCTTCTTCCTGTATTACAGAATCCCTTTCAAGTACCACTTCATTTCTATCAATGGAAACAACTTCACCAGTATCTTCATCCACGAAGTCTTCTGTCCACGTCCTTAGAACTCTAGCGGCTAATTTCCTGCCGATAATTTTCTTTAATGCCTTCTTATTTGCATCAACTTCTTCAGAAAGGCCGAACAGATCAAGGATATTTTTATCAGTTCCATAACCAATGGCCCTTAACAGGGTAGTGACAGGAAACTTTTTCTTACGGTCTATATAAGCATACATGACATTATTAACGTCAGTTGCAAATTCAATCCAGGATCCTTTGAACGGAATAATTCTGGCCGAATACAATTTGGTACCGTTGGTATGTTTGCTTTGAGCAAAGAACACGCCGGGTGACCTATGCAATTGAGAAACGATTACTCTTTCAGCGCCATTGATAACAAAGGACCCCTTCTCTGTCATATAAGGAATATTACCAAGGAATACTTCTTGTTCTATGGTTTCAAAATCCTCGTTGTCCTCATCGTTACAGGACAACCTTAATTTAGCTTTTAAAGGAACTGAGTTGGTAAGTCCCCGATCAATGCATTCATCTACCGAGTATTTCGGCGGATCAATCATATAATCGACAAATTCCAGTACAAAATTTTCCCGACTATCCGAAATAGGGAAATTTTCTGCAAAAACCTTAAAAAGGCCTTCTTGCATTCGCTTTTCAGCTGGAGTTTCCAACTGGAAAAAGTCTTTAAAAGATCGTAATTGGACGTCGAGAAAATCGGGGTAATCAATAACGGACTTGATAGAAGAAAAATTCAATCTATCTGCTTGAGTTGAATTAGCCAAGGCTTATATAGTTTAGATTACTAGTGTATATCTTAAATACGATACGCCCTCGGCGTACCTATAAACCACCTAAGTTTATATATAGGTAGAAACGGGAAAAAACCTGACAATCAAAGCCAGGCCTACCAGTAGCTCGCTTTCCATGGGACAGCGCAATTGACAATTCTATTTCAACTCTACTTCTGCACCTGCTTCTTCAAGCTGCTTCTTGAGTGCTTCCGCTTCATCCTTGGCTACGCCTTCCTTCACTTCTTTAGGAGCGCTGTCTACCAATTCTTTAGCTTCTTTAAGACCTAAGCCAGTCAATTGTTTTACTAATTTTACTACTGCAAGTTTTGATCCTCCTGGTGCTTTGAGTATTACATCGAACGAAGTTTGTTCTTCTGCACCTTCGCCTCCGCCTTCTCCACTACTTGCTACCATTACAGGGGCAGCAGCAGCGGCTGGCTCAATGCCATGAGTTTCTTTTAAGTAGTCCGCCAACTCTTGAACATCTTTTACACTCAATTCTACGAGTTGGTCTCCTAATGCTTTGATATCTGCCATTTCTATATAACTTTTAAAAATTCTATTACTTTACAATAAACCAAAATTTAGCCCTCACGCTGAGAGAGCGTTTTTACCAGCCCAGACAAAGTATATTGACTGCTCTGAAGAGCAGATATAACATTCTTTGCAGGTGACTGAAGAATACCAATTACCTCACCAATAAGTTCAGCTTTAGATTTAAGCTTGCTTAGAGCGGTGAGATTATCTTCGCCTATAAAGAGATCTGAATCGATGGAAGCACCCTTTAATAGCGGTAATAATTCTTCAGAGGTCGCTGATTTTCTAAATTCCTTAATGATCTTGGCTGGAGTATTGCTGCCTTCTGAAAACAGGATTCCCGAAAAACCCTTTAACACACTTTCGTCAAATGAAGAGTAGTCTGTGTCTAACTTTTCCAGCGCTATTTTGATCAAAGTATTTTTATATACTTTATATTCTACACCTTTCTTAAAACAAAGCCGTCGAAAATTGTTTACACGTTCAACATTCAGGCCTTGAGGGTCTGTAATATAAAAGTTTTTTGTATCCGAAAGCTTTTGATAAAGTTCTTCAACAATAGTTTCCTTTTCTGCTCTAGTCATAATTAAATACCGTCAATAGAGTTTTTATCAATGGCAATGCCCGAACTCATGGTACTGGACATAAAGATGCTTTTGAAATAAGTGCCTTTGGCTGATGCGGGTTTCAAACGCAATATGGTTTGTATAACTTCAAATGCATTCTCACTGATCATTTTCGAATCAAAGGACGCTTTCCCAATACTGGCACATATTATACCTGTCTTATCTACTTTAAAGTCGATTTTACCAGCCTTTACTTCGGTAACGGCTTTTGCCACGTCTGTGGTAACCGTTCCAGATTTTGGATTTGGCATCAAACCCCGTGGGCCCAATACCCGTCCGAGTTTCCCAACTTTTGCCATAACATTTGGCATGGTAATAATCACATCGATATCAGTCCAACCTCCTTGAATTTTATTAATGTATTCATCGAGGCCAACATGGTCGGCTCCTGCTGCTTTGGCCTCTTCTTCCTTTTCTGGAGTACATAGAACCAAAACTTTCACGTTTTTGCCACTGCCATGTGGCAACGTTACTACACCACGAACCATTTGATCCGCTTTCTTGGGATCTACGCCCAAACGAATGCTTAAATCAATTGAAGCATCGAATTTAGTAAAAGTAATATCTTTTACTAAGGAGCTTGCATCTTCTATAGTGTACTCCCTGTTCTCCTCAATTTTTCCTTGTACTGCTTTTTGATTCTTAGTCAACTTTCCCATGTTGATTCAATTTAACTATTCCAAGGAGCCTTACCCCTTACTCTTATCCCCATACTTCGAGCGGTGCCAGCAACCATTTTCATTGCTGATTCCACAGTAAAAGCATTTAAATCCGGCATTTTCGTTTCAGCTATTACCTTCACTTGATCCCATGTCACCGTTCCAACCTTTTCTCGATTGGGTTCGGAAGATGCTTTCTTTAGTTTAGCTGCTTCCAATAGAAGTACCGGAGCCGGTGGTGTTTTTACCACAAAGTCAAAAGACTTATCAGCATATATTGTAAGTAAAACCGGCAATAAAGTTCCGGCTTTTTTTTGCGTTCTGGCATTGAATTGCTTACAGAACTCCATAATATTCAGTCCCTTACTACCCAATGCAGGTCCCACAGGAGGTGAAGGGTTTGCCGCCCCTCCTCTGATCTGTAGTTTAAGAAATCCGCTTATTTGCTTGGCCATTTTCTAGTCTAATTTTTCAACTTGCATGTAATTCAATTCTACTGGGGTGTTCCTTCCGAATATTTTCACCATCACATTTAACTTCTTGCGCTCTTCGAACACCTCTTCCACACTTCCGGTAAAGCCGCTAAATGGCCCATCCATCACTTTTACTGATTCTCCTACAATAAAAGGAGTACTCATTGTTTCTTCGAACTCATCAAGTTCATCAACCTTACCGAGTATTCTATTAATCTCAGCTTGTCTTAAAGGTACTGGAGTTTTGGAAGCACCTCCATCATTGGAGCCTAGGAAACCTATTACTCCGGGTATGCTTTTTACTAAATGGTGCGCCTCTCCATGAGTCAAGTCTGCTGAAACCAGCACATATCCAGGGAAGAAGTTTCTCTCTCTCATCCTCTTTTTCCCATTTCTCATCTCATAGACTTTTTCAGATGGGATGAGCACCTGTGGAATGAAATCTTCCAGTTGTTGTCTGTTGACTTCATTATCAAGATAGGTTTTAACCTTTCTTTCCTTTCCACTGACCACTCGGACCACGTACCACTTTAACTCACTCATTTTCGTTTCATCTGACATTGACTCCAACTCATAAAACCTGATAGAACCACTCCAAGCTATTCTTAAAGACAGTATCAATTACACCTATCAGCATTGCAAAGATCATCGAGGCAACTAATACCATGATCGAACTGTTTTTTAGTGACTTGTATGTAGGCCAAGTCACCTTGTTTTTCATCTCCTCTGTGGACTCTATTATATAAGTTCTAAGTTTTCGCATAGGTCTGAACGGCATTTCCTTGCACGGGTGGAGAGACTCGAACTCCCAGCCAATGGTTTTGGAGACCACTACTCTACCAATTGAGCTACACCCGTAAATTCACCCAACCATTGAAAATGGGTGTGCAAAGTTACGAATTATATGTAAGTATACAAACGCGTTTCCATAAATATAGAAACGCGTTCACTTTCATATAAAAGATCTAGCTTATGATTTCTGTAACCTGACCGGCACCAACGGTTCGACCACCTTCTCGGATGGCAAATCTCAGTCCCTTTTCCATGGCTACTTCATTGATTAACTGTACGTCAATGGTGACATTGTCTCCGGGCATTACCATCTCAACACCATCTGGCAAGCTGATCTCACCTGTCACATCAGTAGTTCTCAGATAGAACTGTGGCCTATATTTATTAAAGAAAGGTGTGTGTCTTCCACCTTCTTCTTTGCTAAGCACATAAACTTCAGCTTTGAAATGCTTGTGAGGGTTTACAGAACCTGGCTTACAAATAACCATTCCTCGACGGATATCGGTTTTTTCAATACCACGAAGTAATAGCCCTGTATTGTCACCTGCTTCTCCACGATCCAGAATTTTTCTGAACATTTCCACTCCGGTAACCACAGATTTTAAATTTTCTGCTCCCATACCTAATATGTCTACCTGATCTCCTGAGTTGATTATACCTCTTTCGATCCGGCCAGTTGCCACAGTACCTCTACCTGTTATTGAGAATACATCTTCAACAGGCATAAGGAAATCCTTATCTATCAATCGTTCAGGAATTGGAATATGATTGTCCACTGCATCCATAAGCTCCATGATTTTATCCACCCATTCTGCATCACCATTTAATCCACCTAAAGCAGATCCCTGGATCACAGGAATGTTGTCGCCATCAAACTCGTAGAAGCTCAACAATTCTCTAACTTCCATTTCTACTAATTCCAGCAGCTCAGGATCGTCTACCAGGTCTACTTTATTCATAAAGACAACCAAAGAAGGCACACCCACCTGACGGGCTAACAAGATGTGTTCCCGAGTCTGAGGCATTGGGCCATCGGTAGCAGCAACTACTAGAATAGCACCATCCATTTGAGCTGCACCTGTTACCATATTCTTTACATAGTCAGCGTGACCTGGGCAATCAACATGAGCATAGTGCCTTTTTTCAGTTTGATACTCAACGTGAGCCGTGTTGATGGTAATACCCCTTTCCTTCTCTTCCGGAGCGTTGTCAATGGTAGAAAAATCTCTTTGTTCTGCCAAACCCATTCCTGCAAGTACTTTGGTTATGGCAGCGGTTAAGGTTGTTTTACCGTGGTCTACGTGACCAATCGTACCAATATTAACATGTGGTTTGGAACGGTCAAAGGTTTCTTTAGCCATGTCTGAAAATCCTCAATTTTAGTTTAATATTAAGTTTACTTTTTTTATAGTTTCTTGTTCAATACAAACCGCGCTTCTATGAGCCAACGACGGGATTTGAACCCGTGACCTCTTCCTTACCAAGGAAGCGCTCTACCTCTGAGCTACGTCGGCCTCATATTTCCGGCATTGCATCCAGAATTATGAGCGGGAGACGAGGCTCGAACCCGCGACCTACAGCTTGGAAGGCTGTCGCTCTACCAACTGAGCTACTCCCGCATAATCAAGTGTCCATGTTGATCGCAAGTAAGTAACTCACACTCACACTCACACTCACACTCACACTCACACTCAATGTGGGGAGAGTAGGATTTGAACCTACGAAGGCTGTGCCAACAGATTTACAGTCTGTCCTCGTTGACCGCTTGAGTATCTCCCCTTAACACAGCTTATATATGAACGCCCCATTATAATTACCTCATGGCAATTTTAAAGGAATGCAAAATTATACACTTTTTAATTATATTCAAACTTTTATCAGAAAAGATGAAGGTACATTTTGACTTGACTAATGTCCTGAAAATATTCCGTGGAAATTATCTCAATCCTGAGAGATCTGATGGTAAATTTCCAATAACCTAGGATCTTTTTCTGACTCCGTAACCCGAAGCATCATATCTAGGGTTCCATCCACTTCATCCAACAAACCCAATGCCTGAAATGCTGAAAATCGAATGTAATAGGTGGTGTGATTTATCCCTATGTCTTCCAGATAGCTTGCACCGGTAGCTTGGTCTGCTGAGTCGGCACTTACCAGATATTGTCCAAAATAATTAATTAGATAATACATAAGCTCTCCACTGGCTGATTTAAGTTGATTCTGATACCATGAATACTTTCCTGGTATGTTATTAAGTGCATAGTAATCTGCCAATGGGATGACCAGCTGAATATTGCTTTCATCTTCAAAGGTTTGAGCTATCTCTTTCCTTTCGGGATGATCAATCTGCAGGTAGGCATACAGTCCGGCACCGGCAACTGCATAAGATGAATCTTTTATCGCTTCCAGATACAGTGGTAAATACACTACATCATTTGGGAAGGAAGACAAAGTGGTAATAGCATCTGCTCGTACCAATGATTTGGTATCACTCTTAGCAAGTATATTTAATTTAGAAACCAATTCCTCGGTTTGATCTCCGGTATAACCTTCAAAAACGTTTACCGCTAGCTGCCTTATAGCCCAAAATGGATCATCAAGTGCCTCCAGAAATAGTCCAATGGTGACAATATCTACTGAATCACTTAGTAATTTCTCCAGTGCCTTAAACCTGGTCAGTGCATGGTACCCAACACTATATTGGTGCATCAACTCCTGTTTACTTTGTTCATAGTCCAAATCCAACAACAATTGATTCTCTTTATCGATTACCACCAAATCAGGTTCAACCTCCATTGGGAATTTAAAAACCTGCTGTTGTTGGTCCAAAACAATGGAGTGAGAAGCACCGTTTTGATTGTGCCAAAAATCAACTTCCATTGGAAGACGGAAAATTGGTGCTGAGCTCAGGTTCTGGGTTTGGGTTATCTCAATAGCAAGTGTATCGTCTTCGAAGGTATGCTTGATGTGCAGTTCTGGGTGCCCGGAGTCCATAAACCACTGATTAAAGAACCAGTTCATATCCTGACCGCTGACTTTCTCAGCCATCAAACGTAAGTGGTGTACTTCAACCGGCTGGCCTGCATGGGTAGTTAGGTATTCATTTAAAATACTAAAAAAAGCATCGTCTCCCAGATGGTAACGAAGCATATGCAGGATTCGACTACCTTTAGCATAGGAGTGACTATCAAACATATCTTCCTTGTCCTGATAGTAAAAACGAATCAAGTCTACCTTTTTCTCGTTCGCTTCCGCCAGGTAATTTTGTTGTTCTTCATACCCAAGGTAATCCGCATCATCCTTACCCAACAGGTGCTCAGCCCATAAATATTCGGCATAGGTAGCAAAGGCCTCATTCAAGGTTAAGTTTGACCAAGATTCGCTGGTGACCAGGTCTCCAAACCATTGATGGAATAATTCATGTGCAATAATTCCATCCCAGTCCTCGTCAATTAGATACCTTGAATCCACCTGAAGGTCCTCCATAAATACCGATGCGGTGGTATTTTCCATTGCCCCGGATACGTAATCCCTGACTACAACCTGTGCGTATTTTGACCAGGGAAAAGGGTACTTAAGTAACTCCGAAAAAAATGTCATCATTTGAGGTGTTCTACCAAAAATAGATTTGGCATAAACTTCGAATTCCGGTTCAACATAATAAGAAACATCTTTTCCCTCCCACTGATCTTTGACTACAGCAAATTCACCTACTGCCAACATGAACAGATAGGGAGCATGTGGCATACTCATTTTCCAATAATCTGTTCGGGTACCATCATTCTGCCCCTGGGAATAAACAAGTTGCCCGTTTGAAAGAGTGGTGAAACGATCCTCCACAGTGATGTACATTTCCTGGGTGCTTCTTTGATTTGGGCTATCAATGGTGGGAAACCAACATGAATTGGCTTCTGTCTCTCCCTGAGTCCATATTTGTTGCGGTTTGTCTTCATCATTACCTAATGGGTTGATGAAATACAGCCCCTTATCCGAGGTAATGGCCTCACTTCCACCGGTCGCCAATTCATTTGGCTTTGCGGTGTAATCAATTTCGACAAAGTATGATTCACTTCTTTGATAGGGTCTGTCCAATGCGATCACTATTTTTTTTTGATCATATTCATAGGTTAACGACTTTTTACTGCCTCCTTCTACCAGCAGTATTGAATGAATGTCGAACCCTTTTGCATCAAGCACCAAACTATTTTGGGAATAGAAGTAAGGTCTTAATTCAAGGGTCGCCTTGCCCAGGACATGCTGTTGCTCCCAATCAAACCGCAGCTCAAGTCTCGTATGGATTAGGTCGTGTAGTTTGGTCTTCTCGCCCCTGTAAGGCCCTTGGTTAACTGGCTGGTCAATTGGCTTCAATAACGACAATGAATGATGTGGCTCAACCTGACTTGAATCCACGGCCACCACTCCTACCACAGGGGCTGGGAGTTGAGTAGTTTTGCAAGCCACTACACTAAAGGTAATGATGGCAAGCCAAAATAGTTGACAAGTTTGTAGACTTGGATTAATCTGCATGGATTACATTATTATTAGTATTTTCCCAAGTTACTATTAATAACCTGAATTTCTATTGAACTTAGGTCCACTCAATAAACCCATGTACAAGGTAATCATCAACGAAATCTCCCATAATATTGAGGTTAGAGGCAATGAAATTTGCGTAGACAATGAGCTATTAGACTGGGATCTGTTATCCATTAATAATTCTCTGTTTCATCTTATTACAAATTCTGAGTCATATCTCATAGAGATCATATCTATAGACTCCAGTAAAAAGCATCTTAAACTTAAAGTGAATGGGTGTTTTTTTGAAATTGTGGTCCAGGACAAATACGATATCTTGTTAGAAAAGCTGGGCATGCAACCATCTGATTCTAACGAACACCACGAGATCAGGGCTCCCATGCCAGGCATGATTCTGGATATCTTAGTGAAAGAAGGCCAACAGGTTTCGAAGGGACAGAAACTATTTGTTTTAGAAGCCATGAAAATGGAGAATATCATCAAATCAAACAGGGAAGGAGCTATCGAGTCCATTCATATTAAAAAGGGAATGAATGTTGAAAAAAATCAAATACTGATCCAATTTTAAAATATTTCTCTAAAAAAGTTAAGCAGCACTTCTTATATTTGACCCGGCCAAGTCTCTCATTCAATGAAGTATAGTAGAATCCTCCTAAAACTAAGCGGAGAAGCTCTTATGGGTAAAAAACCCTATGGAATAGATCCCAGACGCCTAGAGCAATATTCCGAGGAAATCAGAAGTGTTAAGGAGTTAGGAGTTGAAATTGCCATTGTGGTAGGAGGCGGCAATATATTTCGGGGAGCCCAGGCGGAAAACCTAAGTATTGATCGAGTGCAAGGTGACTATATGGGGATGCTGGCTACAGTAATCAACGGTATGGCCTTACAAAGTGCTTTAGAGAAATCAGGCATGTATACACGGCTGATGTCGGGAATCAATATGGAACAAGTATGTGAACCTTTTATCAGAAGGAGGGCGGTTAGGCACCTGGAGAAAGGACGGATTGTCATTTTTGGGGCAGGGATAGGCAATCCTTATTTTACTACCGATTCTACTGCCAGCCTCAGAGCAGTGGAAATCGAGGCCGATGTGGTTATGAAAGGCACCAGGGTAAATGGTGTTTATAGCGCCGATCCTGAGAAAGACCCTAATGCAGTACGCTACGATAAACTTACCTTTTCTGAAGCCTATAGCAAAGAATTAAATATTATGGACTTAACGGCTTTTACATTATGTCAAGAAAATAATTTACCAATTATAGTTTTTGACATGAACAAGCCAGGCAATCTATTAAAGATTATCGGTGGGTCAATGGAGGTAGGAACTATAATTGCCAACTAACCTGACATCCCATGGAAGAAATTGAATTTTACATAGACCATTCTGAAGAGTTGATGGAGAAATCTCTACAACACACTAATGGAACTTTGGCTAAAATAAGAGCGGGCAAAGCCATGCCCAATATGTTGGATGGCATTATGGTTGAGTATTATGGCAGCTCAACCCCTATTAATCAGGTAGCTACTATAAATTCCCAGGATGCGCGTACCCTGGTAATCAAACCTTATGAAAAAAGCATTGTTGGAGAAATAGAGCGGGCAATAGTCAATAGTGACCTAGGGTTGAATCCTCAAAACGATGGTGAATTGATACGAATCAATATTCCTGCATTAACTGAGGAGCGCAGAGTAGACTTAGTAAAACATGCTCGGAACGAAGCAGAACACGGCAAGGTAAGCATTCGCAACATTCGCAAAGATGCTAACGATAACCTAAAGAAACTGTTAAAGGAACATGTCTCTGAAGATGAAGTAAGAAATGCTGAAGACAAGGTTCAAAAATTAACCGATCTGTTCATTTCAAAAATCGATGGTTACCTAAAAAAGAAAGAGGAAGATATTATGACCGTTTAGGGTCTGAGAAAATATCCTTTCTTGTCAATATAAATCGCTACAACTTCAGGAACCAGATACCGAATGCTTCTCTTATCTCTGATTGCCTGGCGAATAAAGCTAGCGGATATATCCAACATTGGTGTATCAATTACTTTAACCCTGTCATGATTCATCAGTTCAGACTCTTCTGCTTTGGGCCTTGGATAAACCAGCAATCCATAATTGTCAAGAATTTGTTGGTAATTTTTCCACTTTGGAAACTTAACCAGGTTGTCAGATCCCATAATTAACTTAAACCTATGTTGCGGAAATTTCTCCGATAGATAGGTAAGCGTATCAATGGTATAGCTTGGTTTCGGCATTGAAAATTCCACATCGCTTACCTGGAATTTATGATTGTCCTGGATGGCCTTTTCAACCATTTCATAACGATCAAACTCATGTAACAATGACTTCGTTTGTTTAAAAGGGTTCTGAGGTGAAACCACAAACCAAACTCGCTCTAGGTTTTCCGCCATCACGTTGGCTACAATAAGGTGACCAATATGTATTGGATTGAAAGAACCAAAATATAGCCCAATATTCATATCGCCGAATCCTGAGCAAGCGGTCCTACGAAATTTCTATAAAGTTGTTGGGCAACTTGAAAACTCTCTTCCAGGTCCTGATTGAGCAGAGTTATATCAAATTGGTCCACAAAGGTCAGCTCGAATTTAGCCTTAAACAGCCTTCTGGATATCCCATCTTCGGATTCGGAACCTCGATTTCGAAGCCTCTGTTCTAATACCTCAATGGAAGGAACTTTAACAAATATTGCAAGGGCGCTTGTACCAAAATATTTCTTCAGGTTCAAACCTCCTTTTACATCAACATCAAATATTACATTCCTTCCGGATGCCCATACTCTTTCTACTTCAGATTTTAGGGTACCATAAAAATTCCCAGCATATACTTCTTGCCATTCAACGAATTCATGATTGTCAATTTTATTCTTGAAATCCTCCGGAGATAAAAAATGGTAATCTTTGCCATTTTCCTCCTGTCGCCCTCGACGATCTCGTGTACAAGCAGATATAGAGAATTCAAGATCCGGGTTTTGTTGCACCAATCGTTTTACAATGGTTGTTTTTCCGGAGCCTGAGGGTGCTGAAAAAATAATTGCTTTATGTCTTCCCATAGATCAGGTGTGGTTCCTGATTTTGAGTTTGATTGATTCAATCAAATCTTCGGGGACTTGCTTTTTTTCTAACTTTGTTTGAAGCATTTCCTTTATTGATTTCTCCAAATTGAATGATTCATAACAGGGTAAACAAGCATTGATGTGCTCACGAAAACGCTTTTCTTCTTCCGAAGATGCCTCATTGTCCGTGATTAGCTCAAGCAATTCTAAACATTTTTTACAAGAAATCTTGCCAAACACACTTTGTTTGATCCAGCTAAAGAGGTTGGTAGCCATTTTTTTTATTTATTAAAACCCATTGATTTTGCATATTCATGCAACTTCTCTTTTAAAAGATTTCGTGCCCGGTGCAATCTGGATCTTATCGTTCCTATGGGAATATCCAGTATTTTAGACATCTCCTCATAGGTAAATCCTTCCAGATCGCATAATATGATCACCGTACGAAAATCCACATCCAAAGCATTAAGTGCATTGGACACCTCATCACCGATCATGTGTTGCACTGTTTCAACCCTAAGATCAGTGGTCATTGATACGTCTACATTGTCCGAGTTGTAATACGTTTCAACTTCCTGATAATCGATTTTAGGTGGTTGTTTGCTTTTTTTCCTAAAATCATTAATGAAGCTATTTTTCAATATTCGAAACAACCATGCCTTGGCATTAGTTCCTTGCTGAAACGAATTTAAAAATCTAAATGCTTTCAGGTAAGTCTCCTGAACAAGATCTTTAGCATCATCATCATCATAAGTAAGACGATAAGCAAAATTATACATTGGGTTAATATGAGGCAAAAATTCCTTTTCAAAAATTCCCTCTTTTTCTAAATTTGAATAGTTCTGCTTTATCTTTTCTATAGACATAGTTGGATTGGTTAATGGCCTACTCATACCCCACAAAAATTGTTCCTTACCTACTTAAACTATGTTAAATTTAAAAAGTTGTCCCATTTCTATAACATTTATCCATCTATTTGCCCTGTGTTTTAAACAGATGATAGTTAACTGGATTCCAAAGTATTAGAAAAAAAATCAATACCGAACCGAATTCAAGAAATTCCCAGTTCTTGCTTGCCGGAATTTGAGAAATTACCAGATTCAGAGCCAGATATATTATCACATGCCTTAACCTTGGAACAGGGATGTACCACTTATCGATTAGATAACTTGCCGATTTCATTTTGTGGTACAATATTGGAATCAACACCAAGTAGATTATAATTACTGTAGTCAATATCAACCCAAATATTAATTTATTTATTTTAACCCCTTCCACCACCAGGTTATGCAAATTCAATTCCTCCTGGGCATTGTGCTGCTTGAAGTATTCTGTGGTTTCAAGACCTAAGATTCGTTGGCCCCATGAAAGCTCCTCTCCGGCAACAAAGAAGAATGAAAAGATTATAAGAGCAGAAACCAGGGTAAATCTTATAGGTTGTGCTCGGTTATATGTAAACCATCGATATCCTACCAGCAGACAAGAAGCCAATAACAACAACACAGTGGCGTATTCTACTGCTCCATCTTCCATCATGTATCTATTGGTAAAAAGATCGGGATTGCTAAATCCCAAATAGGTAGCAAAGACACTAGATGACAATAGCACCATCAAAAGTCCTTTTTCAAGCTTATCCATTATATTCTGTCTCTTTTTAGAAAAAACTTCTTAAAGTAATAGCTCAATGGATTTGTGTACTTTTCCATTTTCCATGGTCGACTACTATGGGGAAGGTGCAAAACCGGGAGCGACCGCAATAATAAATTTTTAAATCCCAACGCTCTTGATTGCTTGGATATATGAACATCATACCAGTCCTTGTCCTCTTTTAAAAGGGCGAAATCGAAGGAGGCAAGAAACTGATTGGTTAGAAGGGTGCAACAAAAACTTAAACTACGCTTGGTACTAATAACATCAGGAGCACCTGAAGATATGTGGTTGTAAGGAAAATTAATTTGACCTTGTTGGTCAGTAGTTATTGCCGCAACCATTCCTACTTCCTTTATCTGATTTTTATGGTTGATAAGCGCCTCGAGGGTACCTGATTCCACAATTACATCCGACTCGACAATAATAAGATCAGTACCTGCTTCCAATGCCATTTTCTGTGCCATAAGCAAAACAGTTCGATAGTTTGGAGAGGGGGTATTGGTATGATCTTTAAGGTTTATGAGTTTGAAGTTTAATTCCGATGATCGTGATCTCAAGTAATTCTCGGTGGCTTCTTCACTGAAGTCATTGAACACAAAATAGTCAACCGAAATATTCGAGTCCACCACCGACTGTAGTGTTTTTTTTACGGTTTCAAGTGAATCCTTAACTGGTGTAATTACAATGGGAACCATTTCGGAAATTTAGCAATATTCTCACATTTGTAGTATTAGGCAATTACCTATGGCTTATTTCAGCACTGGAATTTCCGCCTTTTGGGCGACCATTACCAATTCCTGATCAAGGTTAATGATTGAAATTAGGCGCCGCGCCAATCTATTAAACATAAAACTAAAGGAATCATGTTCTTTCACCAAAAGCGGATAGTTTGTTTGAATAGTTTTAAACCCACAGGATTCAAGTACTCTGGATAGGTTGTTATAATTAAAATAGGCATAATGTTCTACCCCCACTCCTTTGATCTTGTAAAACCTATGCCGCTCTCTTTGCCTCTTTGCTCTGCTGTAATTCGAATTAGGTATCAGGATCATCACTAAGCCACCGACCGGCAACAACTGATTACATTGTTCGAGCACATAGAAAGGATCCTTAAAATGCTCCAGTACATGCTGCATGAAGATTAGTTCAAAAGAACGACCTTGTTGTAGTAATTCTTCCAGGGTCTCAGTAGATGCGTTTAATCCATTTTTTTTGCAAAAGCCTACTGCGAATGAACTAACATCAATCCCCAGATGGTCCAAGCCCATACGTGATGCTGCTTCTAAGGTGTTGCCCAATGAACAACCAATTTCTAAAACTGAGTTTATTTTTGAACCATAGCTACCAGCAATTTCTAATAACCAGCCGGATTTTTCAATCTTATGGTCCCGATTAATTGCATAGTTTTTCGAATTAAAATATTGCTCATTGTACGGTAGTTCCAGATCAAACGAGCTTTCATCCCGCCAA
Source organism: Flammeovirgaceae bacterium (assembly GCA_003232185.1). GTDB lineage: Bacteria > Bacteroidota > Bacteroidia > Cytophagales > Cyclobacteriaceae > SZUA-3. The sequence goes on from QIMC01000189.1 coordinate 40,449, forward strand.
ATTATACCACAATCCAAACACCGATGGTAAATCAATCTACCATCCCTGGAGTAAATCTTTTGATTTTCAGGGGAACAACCAAGGTAGCGGGAACAAAGGCTCATAGGTAAGGTTGATTGTCTTTCAGGACCACAAGCCCTGTATGCCTGCTTCCTTACCATGTTTTTGGGGCTCAAAAGCTGCAGGCTGCCCTTTTTCAAAGGCCACCATACTATTATAAAAATGCATGGACAATGTAGAGTGGCTAAACTCATCCTCCTGCAGTAACCCACGGGTATGTTCAGCATTAAGTTTATCCACCAGGTGCTTACATTTTTCGATAAAAGAAGCTTCTTTGCCCAATCCGCCTCCGAATTCTTCCCAATACGCAGCACAAAGATCCTCCACCAGGTAAATGCCATTCTTAGTCATTCGAGGATACAGAAATTCAAAACTAGCAGCTATGTGGTCCATTTGGTGGCTCCCATCATCCAGCACTATATCCGGCGGACCAAATTCTTCAACAACCTCAGATAGGAAGACATGGTCTGACTGATCTCCAATACGGATGGATACCTGATCCCCTTCGTACTTCTTGCATTTTTCTTTAATATCTATGCCAACTATCTTAGCAAAAGGGCCAAAATACTTTTTCCACATTTGTAACGATCCACCTTTATAAACGCCAATTTCATAGAAAACCACAGATTTACCCACCCAATGGCTAAAATGCCGTTCATATACCGGGAAATAGTGGGGCACTTTATGAATTACCTTGTCACTATTGTTTAAAAAATCAGACCATAAACTCATAGTTCACTTTATCTGCACCAATTTAAAAGAAACTAAAACAATCCTTAAACCTCTAGTATCAAGTCTAGGCTAAACCTACTGATAATCCAGGGTATATTTTGTGACATCTCCGCGTTAAACCTTTGACTTGACCCTAGTAACGATAGGAGTCAGATTTAAATGGCCCCTGAGTAGGCACTCCAATGTAATCTGCCTGCTCCTGGCTAAGTATTTCCAGTTCTACTCCAACTTTGGCTAAATGCAAGCTGGCTACTTTTTCGTCAAGATGCTTGGGTAATGTGTATACCTTATTTTGGTATTTGTCAGTGTTTTCCCACAGCTCAATTTGTGCCAATACCTGATTGGTGAATGAGTTGGACATAACAAAGGATGGATGCCCGGTGGCACAGCCAAGGTTTACCAGTCTTCCTTCAGCTAGTAGAATTATGTCTTTCCCATCCAGGTTATATAGATCCACTTGTGGTTTTACGGTATCTTTTTGAGCATTTCGATTAAGCCAGGACACGTCGATTTCATTGTCAAAATGTCCAATATTACAAACGATGGCTTTGTCTTTCATGGCCTTGAAATGCCTGCCTACTATAATATCTTTATTGCCAGTTGCAGTTACCACAATGTCAGCTTCTTTTACAGCTTGCTCCATGCGTTTTACCTGATAGCCATCCATTGAAGCCTGTAAAGCACAAATAGGATCAATCTCAGTAACAATCACCCTTGCACCGGCTCCTCTTAATGAAGCCGCGGACCCTTTGCCAACATCTCCATAACCCGCAACCACGGCAACTTTACCCGCCATCATTACATCTGTAGCTCTCCTAATCGCATCTACTAATGACTCTTTACAGCCATATTTATTGTCAAATTTTGACTTAGTAACGGAGTCGTTAATGTTTATTGCAGGCAATGCAAGCGTTCCATTGTTCTCCCGCTCCTTCAGTCTTAAAACGCCGGTAGTAGTTTCTTCTGAAATACCCTTTATTCCTGAGGTTAATTCCGGAAAACGATCCAGTACCATGTTGGTTAAATCTCCGCCATCATCAAGAATCATATTCAGGGGTTGACGATCATCTCCAAAAAACAATGTTTGCTCTATACACCAGTCAAATTCTTCTTCATTCATACCTTTCCAGGCATAAACCGGCACTCCCGACTCCGCAATGGCGGCAGCCGCATGATCCTGTGTACTAAAAATATTGCATGAGGACCAGGTTACCTCTGCACCCAATTCAATCAGTGTTTCTATCAACACTGCAGTTTGAATGGTCATGTGTAAGCAACCAGCGATACGCGCCCCCTTAAGCGGTTTTGAATGGCCGAACTCTTCTCTGATTGACATCAATCCTGGCATTTCCGCTTCCGCCAAAGTGATTTCCTTCCTTCCCCAAGAAGCTAATTGTATATCTTTGACCTTGTATGTTTGTTTCGTTTCTATCATTATTATACACTTAAATATTTGCTCAAATCTAATATTTTATAAGGTAATGTTAAAGCTGCTCTACCATTATTCATAATAAACTACCTCGACGAAGAGCATGCGAGGTATTAAGTTGAATTTATTTTAATATTTTGACGCAAAGCGTCAGGGAATTAAACCCAATCTTCTCGTCCGCCGAGCTCCTTCGTCGTAGCCGACTTCGGTGTTGACGCAAGCGAACGTGAAGGAGGATTAATGAAGAAAAGTCAGTGCTTTAGAATCAAATACCTCCCGTTTATTATTTAAGTTGATTATCAACTTACCCTCCTCACTTACGCCTTGAATGACCCCTGAAAAGGGTTTATTGAGGAGGTTATTTTGAAAGGTTCTCTGCTCATTTAACCACATCAGTCGATCAGTATATTTTGAACGCAATTCATCATACCCTCCTGATTTCAGGCATTTATAGTGCCCATTCAGTCGAAGAAGTAAGGTTTGGAGTACCCGCTTCAATTTTAATTCCTTATTCAATTCCAGTTTTACACTAGTGGCCATGGGTGTTTCAAAACTGCTCTGATTTACATTGAGCCCGATGCCTATAATTGACCATTCCAACCTGTTGGCACGTACAGTATTTTCAATTAGAATTCCTGCAATCTTTGATCCGTTATAATAAATATCATTTGGCCATTTTATTTTGGAGGCTGGCATTCCTAAATCTTCTAAAGCACTGGTCAGAGCCAATGAAGAGATCACAGTTAATTCAAATTGTTTGGCTATGGGTAGAAACCCGGGTTTTAGAATAATTGACAAAGTCAAATTTTTACCGGGCTGTGATTCCCAGCTATTACCCCGTTGACCCTTGCCTGCCGTTTGGTTTTCAGTTACTATCACCGTCCCTTCTACCGTGCTGCTTTCTGCCAATAAGTCAGCGGCAACTGCATTTGTAGAGTGACAAGAAGGCAGTTGTAGTAGTCTTGAGCCTATAAATAAAGATTGTATTGGATCCTTATGCAACTATTTTTTTGTAGCTTTGTTTTGCAAATTTAACACATTACTACCAATTGAAGAAGATCGAATGAGCTCCCAGGATTTATGCAAATTCGTGGTAGAGGGAATGCAGGAAAAAAAGGCTTTGGACATCGTTACCATGGATTTGAGGGATGTGGAGCATGCTATTTCTGATTATTTTGTCATTTGCACCGGCCACTCCGATACTCAAATTGATGCCATCTGCCACTCCATAGAAGAGGCGGTGCAATTGAACGCTAACATTCATCCCTGGCATCATGAAGGCAAGCAAAATAAGGAATGGATTTTGCTAGACTATATTGACGTGGTTGTGCACATATTCCGGAAAGATAGGAGGGACTACTATGCCATTGAAGAATTATGGGCAGATGCACAATCTACCTTGGTAGAAAACTAAACCTAGCGTTAAAAATACCGTTATAGCTTAAAAACTGATATGGCAAACAATCCAACCAATAAGAATACCAATAAACTACCCCAGAAAAACAATTATCAGGTTTGGATAATTGCTTCTTTGGTAGCCCTTATTCTTGGTATATCTTATTTCACCAACAGTACAGAGACCATCAAGATCAACCAATCCCGTTTTGAACAAATGGTAATGGACAACGATGTTGACCAGATCGTGTTCATTAAAAATAAGGAAAAAGTAGAGATTACACTTAAGGAGGATGCCCTCAACAACAGCAAATACAAACAAGAATTAGAAAGTCAAAGGCCATGGGGCGGCCTGGGAGGACCACACTTTAGTTTCACTGTGGTATCAATTGAAATTTTCGATAGTGAATTTAAAGAACTTCGTTCAAAGTTGCCTTCTGAACAAGCCAGGGCACTTCATTATACAGCTGAAGTAAGAAACGATCCATGGGGTTTCTTTTGGACCTGGGGATTTCTTATACTGATACTGTTCGGGTTTTGGTTTTTAATGAGAAAGATGACCGGTGGAGGGGGGCCTGGAGGTCAAATTTTCAATATTGGCAAATCACGGGCAGCACTATTTGATGCGGACAATAAAGTTAAAATTACTTTTTCCGATGTAGCAGGACTAGAGGAAGCAAAGGAGGAGGTTAAAGAAATCGTAGACTTTTTAAAAAAACCTGAAAAATTTACCAAGCTGGGTGGAAAAATACCGAAAGGGGCATTGCTCATAGGACCTCCCGGTACAGGTAAAACCCTATTGGCCAAAGCAGTAGCCGGTGAAGCTGCAGTACCCTTCTTTTCTCTATCCGGCTCCGATTTTGTCGAGATGTTTGTTGGTGTCGGTGCGGCCCGGGTCAGAGACCTTTTCAAACAAGCCAAGGAGAAAGCACCCTGTATTGTATTCATAGATGAGATAGATGCCATAGGTCGTTCCAGAGGTAGAGGGCAGGTTCCCGGATCCAATGATGAACGAGAGAACACACTGAACTCGCTCCTGGTAGAAATGGATGGGTTTGATACAGATAGTGGAGTCATTATCCTTGCAGCAACCAACCGACCAGATGTTTTAGATCACGCCTTACTACGTCCTGGAAGATTTGATCGCCAAATCAGCATTGACAAGCCGGACATTGTTGGTCGTAATGAAATATTTAAAGTCCACTTAAAACCCTTAAAGCTTGCCAAGACAGTGGATTCAAAAAACCTTGCTGCCCAAACCCCTGGTTTTGCAGGAGCCGAAATTGCCAATGTTTGCAATGAAGCTGCACTAATTGCAGCCCGTAAAGACAAAGAATCGATTGAGATGATCGACTTTCAAGATGCAATAGATCGGGTAATTGGTGGGCTCGAAAAGAAAAATAAAATAATTTCACCTGAAGAAAAGAAAATTGTAGCCTATCATGAAGCAGGCCATGCCGTTGCCGGATGGTACCTGGAATACGCTGATCCGTTGGTCAAAGTAAGTATTGTACCCAGAGGAGCAGCAGCATTGGGATATGCCCAATATTTACCCAAAGAACAATACCTTTACCAGACAGAGCAGTTACTGGACGAAATGAGCATGACCCTTGGTGGAAGAGCTGCAGAAGAAATTGTTTTGGGAAAGATCTCCACCGGAGCCCTCAGCGATTTGGAACGAGTGACAAAAATGGCTTATAGCATGGTCACCATGTATGGCATGAATGACAAGATTGGCAACGTTTCATTTTATGAATCCAAACAATCGGAATACTCTTTTAACAAGCCTTATTCCGAATCAACAGCTCAGACCATTGATGAGGAAGTCCGAAAAATCATCAACAAGGCATTTGAACGCACCAAGAAACTACTCAAAAGCAAACAAAAGGAACTGGAAATTGTTGCTGAAGAGCTTTTAGAAAAGGAAATAATATTTCAAAGCGATCTGGAAAGACTGATCGGAGAACGACCATTTGAGAAACAAACCACCTATCAAGCCTTTACCAATGGTCAGGCTGACAAGGAGGACATTGAGACTTCGACAGCTCAGGCAAACCCAGATGTAGCAGATAGTGGTACAGATGAATTGGAGTTAAAGGGGAATCTAAAAGCAGATAGCAGCGCAGAAGATTTGAATCCAACCAATCTGTCAAAAACTGATAATGGAACCAGCGATATGAATGATGGGCTTGAGGAAAACGACTCCGTAAAAACGAAGAGAATACCTGGGGATCAAGAATAATTACAAAATAATTTGCCTATTTTGTAGATCAGGCTTATTATAACTGATCTTCCCGTGTTTCCTGTGCCATGATACATGATTTACAACTTCCTGAAGGCAAGAAGCTGTTTTTTGCTTCTGATTACCACTTAGGTGAGCCTGACTATAAAACCAGTCGGGAACGTGAGAAAAAGGTGGTTTCATGGTTGGATCGTTGTCAAGACCAAGCTGCAGGTTTCTTTCTTCTAGGAGATATATTTGATTTTTGGTTTGAATATCACCACGTTGTACCCAAGGGTTATGTTCGTTTCCTGGGGAAATTAGCAGAGATCACAGACCGAGGCATACCGGTGTTCTTTTTTACAGGTAATCACGACATGTGGCTGTTCGACTATTTTTCACAAGAACTAAACATCTCGGTTTTTCGTGAACCACAATCTTTCACGGTAAATAATACCACGATACAGGTTGGGCACGGAGACGGTTTGGGCCCGGGGCAAGTTTCATATAAATTACTGAAGGCAGTTTTTTCCAATCCCTTATGTCAATGGCTATTTAAGTGGTTACACCCGAATTATGGGTTTGCGGTGGCCAATCTATGGTCCCGGAAAAGCAGAAACCAAAACGGGGTAGCACAACCTTTTATTTCTCCGGGCGATGAGAATATTTTTCAGTATTGTCAACAAATTGAAAATGATACCCATCACGATTTCTATGTGTATGGACACCGACATCTTGCACTGGAGCTCCCGGTAAATCATCGGAGCGTCTATTACAATATAGGGGAATGGATTCAAGGCTTTACCTATGGTGTATATGACGGTACTGATTTCAAGCTTAAAACATTCGAATAGAAGGTTGGGCATTGTCCTGGCCTCAATGTTGTGTTGTCTATTTACCAATGCACAGCAATGGGAATTGCTGGATAGTCAAGCATTGGAACTACCGGTGCGAATGATTAGTGCTGATAGACTCCACAATATATATATTAATGACAGCAAGGGAAATATCCGCAAACTTGACTCTCTGGGGCATCCTTTAGCATTGTATGCCCCATCACAATTTGGCAATCTAACTACCATAGATTCATGGGCTTCGTTCAGGGTTTTTTTATTTTATGAAGATACCCAAAGATTTGTTTTTTTAGATCGATACCTGGCTGCCAGTGATTTTTCTGAATTCCCGATAGACCAATTTGGATTTGTCAGGTTGGCTGCTCCAAGTAGTGACAATCAGGTCTGGTTGCTAGATCTCAGGCCATTGAGTCTTTCTAAATTCGATTTCACTTTCAATGACATCACCCTAAACCAGTCGCTGAATCAACTTTCTGACACCTTAAATTTCAACCCTTATCAACTTATGGAGTACCAAAATCGAGTGTATTTAGGGGATAGCAAAATTGGCGTATTGGTTTTTGATAATCTTGGAAATTATCTTCGAACACTGGCAAAACCCGAATTATCACAATTTCATTTACAAGGGGAGCAACTGTATTATTTGAAAGGACATCAACTTTTTCTATTTTCTATCTATAGTGATCAGGAGCAAGTTATTGAACTTCCAGCCACTGGATTAACTTATCATCATGTACTTAAATTGGGAGAGGTTACAGTATTAATATCAAGTACACATATCTACTTTTACCGTTATAAAAAAGTATAGCTATTTAAGGGTTTATTTCCAATGGTGGGAATTCAGATACATCAGAGATATTACCTAAAATGCGTTGGGTTGAATTGCTATGGCTTGTAAGTAGTACTGGTTATTTGCTACTAATACTACCGGTTTTCCCTCACTACCCCATTTGAGTATCTTCATATCTTTGGAATCGTGGGGTGCAAAAAATCCACTTTCTTTTAAGGAAATAGGAGTGAAGTATCCGTTGCCGTCTCCTTTTAAGAACAACCCCATTCCTGCATCGTTCCTTGGGGTTTCAATTTCGGAGGCATATAAGTTTCCGCTAATCAGTAGATCCAGATGACCATCCTCATCAAAATCACCGGTTAGAATATTATTGATGTTAGATATCTGGGCTTCATTGTGAAGGGGCCTGGATACAAAATGTCCATTGCCCCTGTTTTCGAGATAGGCGGAGGCGAATGTCACCGCCTGATAATGCACTGCCTGATCAAGCCCCTCTCCATAAATATCTCGAAGATTCGCTGCTCCAAAAGCTTCAAAAGTGGGAAATTGTTCAGAAATAATGGGGACTTGCTGACTGGAACATGATCGCCCCCGCACAGGATAGGTTTCGCCATGCTCATAATAGCTAAGCACAATATCTGAATAACCATTTTCATCGAAATCATCATAGTATATCTCAAATGGTGCCTGATCTGAAGCCTTATATTTGTAGTTAAGTCCTAAGTTGCCTACTATTAGGTCTTGATCGCCATCATTGTCGAAATCCTCAGCAACCACCTGGTAGTACCAACCACTGCTATTTTCAAGAGTAGTTTGAGCAGTAATATTGGTGAATTGTCCATCGATATTCTGAAATAAGGTAACCGGCATCCATTCCCCTACTACTACCAGGTCTTCGGCCCCATCACCATTAAAGTCTGTCCACTCAGCAGCAGTCACCAGACCTAACTGCAATAATCCGGGGGCACTTTGGGCTGTTATATCATGAAATGTCCCGTGACGATTTTCTAATAGATGACTTGATGCCGGTAGCGGGTACTTTCCTGGAATTAACCGCCCCCCTACAAATAAATCCAGGTCTCCATCTCCATCGTAATCAAATGGTTTGACACATGAGCCGCTGGTTAATAATTCAGGTAAATAGCCTTCCCCTAATGAATAGGTGCCCCTACCCTGGTTAATATACAAGCGGTCCTGCAGTTCTTGTGCCTGTTGATCAAATTCGTTGCCTCCACTTACTACATACAAATCGAGATCTCCATCATTGTCAAAATCAAGAAATACCGCTGCCAAATCTTCATATTGATTTTGACCCGACCAAAAATCAATTTGGCTGGATAAGAATAATCCATCTATATTTTGGGTGTATAGTGTAGGTGGATACCCAGCTGCTCCACCTACAAAGAAATCGTCCAATCCATCATTGTTGACATCTCCTGTGGCCAACCCAGGACCAAAGTTTGACATCTTGTGAGGAAGCAGTAGCTCTTTTTTATAGTCATTATAATTATTCTCTTTATGCTTGTGCCTGAGCCCAAGTTGTTCGGTAACCTCCGTAAAGAGCTTTGGTATCTTAGGAATTTCAGGTGGCAGGTTTACTAGGGATTCTTCTTTTATAACAATCAATATTTGATTCGCAGCTACTTTTTTTAAGGTCTGATAGCTTCCCCCTGGCCAAATCACCATTAGTGAATCTATAAATACTTCTTCTCCCAAGCCAAAATGAATCCAATCTTCACTCTTTGACATATAACCTCTGGCATTGCTCAATACTCCCAGTTGCCAAAATTTACCAGATCGATATAGCTTTACACTGGCCCCTATTACTGGGTTGCCGTATTCTTCCAATAATTTAAACCTGATAAAATTTCCCTTTGTTGTTTCAGTGGTGTTGTTGCGATAAACTGAAGCGGGTGCATCCATGTTATTAATTACTAAGTCCAAATCACCATCCAGGTCCAAATCACCATAGGCTGATCCGAATGAAAAACCGGAATCTTGCAGCCCCCACTCTTCTGTCATTTTCTCGAACGTAAGGTTTCCCTTATTTCGAAAGATATAGTTAGGAACTTCAATGGCAGGGGCCATTTGCACGAATTCCATAATATCAATGATCTCCCGCAACTCCTTTCCCTGTTGCTGGGCCACATACTCCAGGCTGTCCAACCTGGTAGTGATTAACTGATCTAAATCACTATGCCGTTGATTGCGTTTAATTCCATTGGTTACCACCAAATCTTTCCAGCCATCATTGTCAAAATCTGCCCACAAAGGACCCCAACTCCAATCACTACTTGACACTCCACCGATTTGTGCCAGTTCGCTGAAGGTCCCGTTCCCGTTATTGCGTTGTAGGGTATTGAACATGTATTGATAATGCCAACCGCTGTTTACTACCTTCCAGAAACGCTCCACGCTCATACCACCCATGTTGGTTTTAATACTCTTGTGATCTTCAGCCATCATATCGACTACCATAATATCCAATAGTCCATCATTGTTGTAGTCAGCCACATCCGACCCCATGCTAAAGCTTGACATGTGCTTTACCGCCTGATTGGCCACGTTTTTAAATGTCCCATCACCTTGATTAAAATATAAGTGATCAGGACGGTCAAAATCATTGGCTACATAAATATCAGGCCATCCGTCTTCATTAAAATCTCCCACAGAGGCAGATAGTCCGTATGCTAAATTGAGCAATCCAGCTTCCAAGGTCACATCCTCAAATTTCTCAGACCCATTATTCCAATAAAACCTATCAGAGTAGATCATAGATTGTGCATTCAGGTATTTAGGTGCTTTTCCGGATCGCTTCCCTAAGCTGGGAGGTTGATTAACCAAATACATGTCAAGAAGCCCATCCTGGTCCGCATCAAAGAATGTGGCTTGAACGGAAAAACCCCGGTCCGAAAGGCCATAAGCAGCAGCCTTTTCCGTAAATGTGAGGTCTCCGTTGTTGATATATAGTAAATTCTGGCTAAGTTGAGGGTTTTCCTGAACACTACGACACACATAAATGTCGATAAATCCATCTTTGTTTATGTCGGCCATGGTAACTCCGGTAGACCATCGGTTATCAGAATAGATACCTGCTGCTTCGGTAATATCTCGAAACTGCATCTGACCTTGGTTCAAATAAAGTCGATCCCCTACCTGATTACCTGCAAAAAAAATATCCGGAAGGCTGTCGTTGTTGATGTCTCCAATCGCTACCCCGGCACCGGCCACAATCATATCATTGATCAGGTGATTATTGGCTTCATCCTCAATCACCCGATTGATGAAATCAATTCCTGTTTGCTCGGGTAACAATAAGGTAAACATCGTTTGTCTCTGCTCCTCAGTAGAAGATTCGCATTGTTGAAAAAACAATGCAGCAATCACAATCAGGAGATAAACTGAAAGGATCTTTACCAGTGTCATGTCAAGGCTAAAACTACAGGTAATCCAGGGTGTATTTTGTGCCATCTCTGCGTTAAAAAATCGTTCCATAGCTATGGTTATGCAAAGATTTTTTGCCTTGACCTGAGCCAAAATATACTGCCGCCTTACCCGTCATTTAACCTTTGACATAACACTAGTCTCATTTCAAAGAAATTAACGATTCCTGGTCTTTACTGCTTTCTTGGTTACATTGTATGGCCTGCATCCAGTGCTGATTATTTGCTACCAATACAACTTGTGCTTTACTTTGGCCACTTCCTAAAGTGATCATTTTCATATCCTTGACATTGTGAGGAGCGAAGAATCCACTTTCCACCAGAGGAATGGGTTTGAAATTTCCTGAGCCATCTCCAGTAAGATACAATCCCATACCTGCATCATTCCTTGGGGTCTCGATTTCAGATCCGTACAAGTTACCGGATATCAACAGATCCAGGTGTCCATCCTGATTGTAATCAGCCACCAAAATATTATTCACCGACGAAAATTGGGCCTCATTAGGCAATGGAGTTACCCTAAAAGATCCATCTCCTAAATTCTCAATATAGCTGGTGGCAAATGTTTTTGCCCGCAAATTATAGGCCAGGTCAAGCTGTTGACCATAAACATCCAGTAGATTGGCATCGCCGAATGCTTCGTATGTTGGAAACTGTTGTTGGAGCCCAGGAATTTGATCTGTTGAGCAGGATTTACCTCGCAACGGTACCAACTCACCATGCTCGTAGTAGCTCAGTATGATATCCAATTGCCCATTCCCATCAAAATCATGGCTAAATACCTCAAACGGTGCTTCCAGTGAAGCCCTGTATTTATAGTTCAGCCCCAAATTCCCTGCTATAAAATCCTGATCACCATCATGATCAAAATCAGCAGCTACCAGGCTGTAGTACCAACCATTGGTGTCGTCCAGCCCCGAACTTGCGGTAATATTCCTAAACACTCCATTTCGGTTTTCATATAAGGTTACCGGCATCCACTCTCCAACTACCGCCAGATCCAAAAAACCATCTTGATTAAAATCTGTCCAGGTGGCATCGGTGACCAGGCCCGCCTTCGCTAGTTCTGGGGCAATTTCATTGGTGACATCAATAAATCTGCCGTTATCATTTCTTAGTAAGTAACTCCTCCCAGGCATAGGATAAGTACCTGAAAGTAATCTTCCCCCAATGAATAAATCCATATCGCCATCCTGATCAAAGTCGGCCGGTATTACTTTTGAACCACTGCTGGTTAGCTTGGGCAGGCCGGTGGACCGGCTAAAATGGCCCGTACCAT
>QIMC01000387.1 GCA_003232185.1 Flammeovirgaceae bacterium
ATGGAATCCTTACCTCCCGAAAATAACAATACCGGGCGTTCAAACTGTGAAGCAACTTCACGTATAATGAAGATGGCCTCTGACTCCAGTTGCTTTAAATGAGTGAGATTATATGAGTACATATTATATTTACTAATGGATTGTGATCGTTTATTGGATTTTGATCTTTGGGAGGATTTTCTCTAATAGCTGGGCCTGGCACGCTTCAATGTTATGCAAGTCGGTTCTTATTTCTAATGATGGATTGGAGGGGTTTTCAAAAGGTGCATCAATTCCAGTAAATTTTTTGATTTCTCCTTTCCTGGCTTTTGCATATAATCCTTTTACATCACGTTGTTCGCAAACTTCCAGTGGGCAATTTATGAATACCTCATAAAACAGATCTTCCCCTATAACTTCCTTAGCCATGGTTCGAATAGCTGCGGTTGGACTTATTAAAGAACAAATGGTTACTATTCCACATTCCGCGAAAAGTTTAGAAACCTCAGCGGCCCTCCGAATATTCTCAGTTCGATCCTCGTCAGTAAAACCAAGGTTACTGTTTATGCCAGACCGAAGGTTATCTCCATCCAGAAGTTTAGTAATAAACCCCATCTCAAATAAGTTATTTTCCAGTGACCGGGCCAAGGTACTCTTTCCAGAACCTGAAAGTCCCACCATCCAAATTACTTTGGCTCGTTGATTAGTCAACCTTTCTTTCTGCTCTTTATTTAAAATGGTATCGAATATCGGATAAATATGTTCCACTATCGTACTATTAGTTTCTAATTGAATAAATTATTAAGCCACAAAAATAGTATTAATATTTGAAATTTTTTAACTTTTCAAATATTTGCTACCTTTAGGGTCATTCAAACACAGTTAAATATTATGAATAACCAAATACAAGTGTCAAAAATAGTGTCAATTGCCAAACTAGCAGGCAAAGCAATACTAAATATTTATCATGATGCTAATTTTTCACAGGTAGTAGATTTCAAAAGTGATAATTCTCCGTTGACTTTGGCCGACAAAGCAGCCCATGATGTGATTGTCGATCAACTAGGTAGGACCTACCCTGAGATTCCAATTATTTCTGAGGAAGGGGCGGAAATACCCTATGAACAACGCAAAGTATATAAGACCTATTGGCTGGTTGACCCTTTGGATGGAACTAAGGAATTTATTAAACGCAATGGTGAGTTTACAGTCAACATAGCACTTATTGAGAATGAAGTTCCGGTAATGGGCGTGGTATATGTGCCAGTGGTTGATGTTACCTACTACGGCGGGGTTGAATCCGGAGCTTTCTTAGAAGAAGGAAATTCTGAGCCTCGTCAAATCAGGGTCAACAATAAAGAAAGCAATAGAATTGCCGTCCGCAGTAAGTCACACCCAGCTCCTGAGGAAGAAGTTGTTCTGGAACGATATCAAGTAATAGAGAGCATATCCCGGGGAAGCTCTTTAAAGTTCTGCATGGTGGCTGAAGGAAAGGCTGACATTTACTACAGACATGGACCAACCATGGAGTGGGATACAGGCGCAGGTCAGGCTGTGGTTGAAGCAGCAGGAGGAAAAGTATTAATGGGTACAGGCCCTGAGTCATTTGTATACAACAAACCGAGTCTGTTGAACGGCAGTTTCTTGTGCCTTGGGTTTTAGGTAGTCTTTGATTTCTTGTAAAAGTATTGAGCAGGCTGTTTCCTTGAGTAAGTCAAGGAAAATTGCCTATGGCTCTTTACCTTTACAAGAAACTTAATCACCAATGCTGTTCCAAGAGGTCTCGGAGCTCCTCAAGAAAGAAATTACCATTGAATTAAGGCAGAAATATGCCCTTAGTGGAATATTTCTTTATTTGGCTAGCACGGTTTTCATCTGCTACCTTAGCTTTAATCTTCAATCGAATCAATTAAACCCCATCACCTGGAACACGCTATTTTGGATAATAATACTTTTTGCAGCGATTAACGCAGTAGCCAAAAGCTTCTTACAAGAATCCCCTGGGCAGTTGATTTACTATTATACCGTTGCCGGTGGTCAAAGTATCATTACTGCAAAGATGATTTATTACAGCACACTTTTGGTGGGCTTAGGGCTGGTTGGATTTGCTTTTTATGGATTAGTACTGGGGAACCCTGTTGAAAATATATGGCTTTTTATCTTGAGCATAGTACTGGGGTCTATTGGTATGTCCACCACTTTGACCCTGGTCTCAAGCATTGCTTCTAAAGCCCAAAATAATCAAACACTATTAGCAGTGCTTGGATTACCTATTCTGATACCAGTACTGTTGATGAGCATTAGGATCTCAAAAAATGCCATTGACGGCTTGGCATGGTCTGACAGTTACCAAGAGTTGGCGGTTATTTGCTCAATTGACGCCATTATTTGCACCCTGACAATCATTTTGTTTCCCTACATATGGAGAAGTTAACTATAGCGATATGAAGAAATATTGGTGGAAAATCCTTTGTGTTTTGTTGCTGCTGTATACAGTTATCGGTGGCCTCTTAATGGAGGTCCCAAGGCTACATATATTAAATGAGTCCATTCGCAATACCTTTTTTCATGTGCCCATGTGGTTTGGTATGTTGACACTGCTTTTGATCTCAGCCATTTATTCAGTGCTGTATTTGAAAACATCCTCTGCGGTATATGACCGATATGCTTCCGAATTAGCTAAGACCGGATCTCTATTTGGCATATTGGGAATATTGACTGGAATGATATGGGCCAATTACACCTGGGGGTCTGTATGGAGTGGAGACCCCAAACAGAATAATGCTGCTATTGCACTGCTCATTTATTTTGCATACTTCTTGTTGAGAGGGTCTTTAAAAGACCCCCAACAGCGTTCACGAATCG
This sequence comes from Flammeovirgaceae bacterium, assembly GCA_003232185.1. GTDB lineage: Bacteria > Bacteroidota > Bacteroidia > Cytophagales > Cyclobacteriaceae > SZUA-3. The sequence continues at coordinate 2,845 of QIMC01000387.1, forward strand.
CTGCTGTGTATAATATCATCGCATTTGCTACCTTAATACCATTGCTTTATATACTGCCCGCTCAAACCGATTCCCTACATCCTGGAAGTGGTGGAAATGCTACTTTTAGTGACATCGATATGGATAATAAGTTAAGGGCAGTGTTTTATCCTGCAATTGTAGGTTGGACACTTCTGGGGATTTGGCTTACGACTCTCGGGATCCGGATCCAAAAACTTAAAGACAATCTGGAATACACTGATTAACAATATTATGAAAAAGCTCTTATTTATTATTGTGCTGTTCTTTTCGCTCCAAGGTGAGGCTCAGGAAAGCTATGCCGGTCCTGAAAGCACCAGAGTAGAAATGGCAGATCAACTCAGGTCAAACGGAAAAATATACGTAGTGGTGGCTGTATTAAGCGCAATCCTTTTAGGTATGGTACTTTATACCATCACTTTAGACCAACGAATCAATAAAATAGAAAAGGAGACTAAGCAATAAGCTAAGTTTATTTCAATTGTTTCCCGTGTTGGCCTAGATTTAAGTAATTTTGACCCTCTGATAAATTCTGATAATGAAAAAATCTCATATTCTGGGAATTGTTGTTATAGCAATCGCTATTGGTATTATTATGAGTACCGCCGGCGACGCCAGTTCATATGTAACCTTTGGTAAAGCTATGGAAATGGCTTCTACAGGAGATGATAACAAAATTCATGTGGTTGGAACGCTTAAAAAAGCCACTGACGGCACCGTTACAGGCATTGAATCAGCTGAAAACAAACTTTCGTTTTCCTTCACAATGGTGGATGCGGACTTTCGTGAACAACAGGTATATTTTGCTGAGCCAATGCCGGTTGATTTTCTTAGATCAGAACAAGTAGTAGTTATTGGCGCTTACCAGCAAGAGCTTTTTGTCGCTGACAAAATCTTATTGAAATGCCCCTCTAAATATCAGGAGCATGAGATAAGTATCAGTTCATAACCAGATTCTCCGCCAGCATCAAGGCATATGATACATTCGTTTATTGGTAATTTAGGTCAACTATCGGTAATTATTGCCTTTGTATCTGCTCTGGTAGCTTCCTTTGCTTTTTATAAATCTGTGGTAGTTGATGACCTGCAAAAACCCGGTTGGATGTCTTATGCCCAGGGTGCATTTTATGTTCACGCTGTGGCGGTCTTGTCGGTGATATTTTGTCTTTACTACATCGTATACAATCACTATTTCGAATATCATTATGCCTGGAGTCACAGCTCGCGACAACTTCCTGTATACTATATGATCTCAAGTTTCTGGGAAGGCCAGGAAGGAAGTTTTTTACTATGGATTTTTTGGAATGTTGTACTCGGGACAGTAGTCCTGAATACCAATCGATTGTGGAAGGGGTCGGTAATGAGCATTTTTGCTTTGGTTCAGGCCTTTCTTGCCTCCATGATCCTTGGAGTGGTCATATTCAATATTAAAATTGGGAGTACTCCTTTCATTTTGTTGAGGGATGCCATGATGGACGCCCCCGTATTTCAGTTGAATCCAGATTTTATTCCAAAGGATGGCAATGGATTAAACGCCTTACTTCAGAATTATTGGATGGTCATTCATCCCCCTACATTGTTCCTGGGATTTGCCACCACTCTGGTTCCTTTTGCCTATTGTATTGCAGGTTTATGGACCGGTAAACTTTCGGATTGGATACGACCTGCCTTGCCATGGGCATTGTTTTCGGCCATGGTTTTGGGAATAGGAATCTTAATGGGCGCTTATTGGGCCTATGAGACATTGAACTTTGGGGGATATTGGAATTGGGATCCTGTAGAAAATGCCGTGTATGTCCCGTGGTTGGTGCTGGTGGCCTCTTATCATACCATGATTACCTACCGAAACAGCAATACGGCCCTTAAGACCTCGATCATTCTGGTAGTAGCCACTTTTATTCTTATTCTTTACTCTACTTTCCTAACCCGAAGTGGAATATTGGGCGAATCGTCAGTTCATTCCTTTACTGATTTGGGGCTTTCCGGCCAGCTATTGATCCTGTTATTGGTATTTACCTTTCTTTCCATAGCGATTATAGTGCGACGATGGAAATCGATTCCAACTTCTAAGAAAGAAGTCTCGACTTACAGTCGTGAGTTCTGGATTTTTATTGGAGCTACCACATTATGTTTAATGGGATTTCAGGTCTTGTTGGCAACATCTTTCCCTGTTTATAATAGTATTTTAAACGGGCTTGGTTTTGAATCAAATATGGCACTACCTGTAGATCAGGTGAGCTATTATTCGAAATTCCAATTATGGTTTGGAGTTGCATTAGCGATACTTTCAGGAACTGGGCAATTCTTCTGGTGGCGAAAAATGGATCCTAAGAAGTTAAAGGAAATAATAATGGGGCCTATTTTGCTTACATTGGTTCTGAGTGCATTCATTATGTGGGTCACCGATGTATCCTACCTCCCCTATATTGTAATCCTTACCGCTGGTATCTACTCAGTAGTTGCCAATACCAAGATTCTATTAAGTTTAAAAAAAGGAAATTGGCATTTATCGGGCGGATCTATTGCACACATTGGTATCGCCATGATGCTAATAGGAATTATGTATTCCTCAGGATACTCTAAAGTAGTATCTCTGAATAAGTCTGGGCTGTTGATCTCCAGAGAGGTAGACGAAGAATTCAATCTGGAAAATTTGATCCTGTTCCTCAATGAGCCTCGGCAGATGGACAAATACGCTCTGGTGTATCAGGGAAGGAATGTAGAGGTACGGGGTGTTTCGGGTTATGTTCCGGTAGAAGTACTGTCTCCCACAAATGATCCTTATCACTGGATTGCCGCTGAAGATGTGATCCGAAATGGCAAAGTTGTAAAGGCACAGGGCGACACCTTGGAAATATCACCTGAAAATATATATTTCAAGATTAACTATGAGCAAGAAAACGGCAAAGGTTTTGACCTTTACCCAAGAATCCAGGTAAATGCTTCCATGGGGCAGGTAGCCTCTCCGGATATTAAAAGAGACATAGCCAAAGACCTATATACACACTTGTCATATGCTCCTTATATGACCGAAGAAGAGACCAGGGAATGGACACACACTGATTCCCTCAACATTCAAATTGGAGACAATTTTTATATTAATGATTATGTGGCCAAGTTGAATGATGTTAACAGGGTACATGAGTTAAGAGGAGTGCCTCTTGAAGATGATGATATTGCGGTAATGGCCACCATTACGGTTGACGCAGGTACTGAACAATATCTGTTAGAACCAATTTTTCTTATTAGAGATCAACGCGCCGCTCGGATTCCGGATGTAGCTAATGATCTCGGTGTACGTGTTGCATTTTCCAAAATTAATCCTGAAACCGATAGTTTCGAATTCGATATCTACACCACACAAAAAGACTTCGTAATTCTTAAGGCCATTGAAAAACCCTTTATTAACATCCTCTGGTCTGGAACACTACTAGTTATCATAGGTTACTTTATAGCTATACGACGAAGATATTGTGATTTTGTGGAGTCGAGGGACAAGTGACTGGAATAATTCTCAAACTGTGGTAGCAGTATGTCTGAATTTTTTAAAGTAGCTATTGTTGGTGCCGGTAATGTAGGCTGGCATTTAGCCTTGTCCCTGGAGAATGCAGGGCATTATGTTACTGATATCTACAGCCGTCACCTACGCACCGCAAAAGCACTGTCCAAACGACTCTATAATACCTCGGTAACCGGTTCCCTAAACCTGAGCCAGAGCGATGCTGAAATATTTCTGGTGGCTGTTTCAGATGAAGCCCTTGAAGAGGTATCCGCAAGCATAAAAATTCCTCCCCATGCAATAATTGCTCACACCAGTGGTGCAATGTCATTGAATATATTGTCGGAGTATCATGAAAATTCTGGCATCTTTTACCCATTACAAACATTCACCAAAGGGCACACATTAGATTTTAAGAAAGTGCCCATTTGTATAGAATCCGTACATCAATCTATTGAAACAGTTCTCCATACCCTGGGTAGCAGCATAAGCAATGAAGTTTATTCCGTAACTTCTGAAGATAGAAAAGTGCTACATGTTGCCGCAGTATTCGCTAGTAATTTCGGAAATTACATGCTAACCATTGCTCAGGATATCCTTGAAGAGCATGACATTGATTTTGAGTTGCTGCATCCGCTGATTGTTGAAACCATAGACAAAGCCCTCAACACTAACCCCGCAGAATCTCAAACCGGTCCTGCTCGACGTGGCGATATCCGTACCATCCAAAAGCATTTGAAATTCCTTAGGTATGAGCCAAAATTACGCAAAATATACAAGTTGTTAAGTGCTAGTCTTAAAGAAAACTATTCCTGAACATGGATGCCTCTGGTTCACAAGTATCCAAACCCACCAATTTTTCTCTTAAGGGAATTTTCAAATTAATTCGATGGCCAAATTTGTTAATTATAGCTATTTCTCAGTACCTCAGTGCTATTTTTCTGGTAGGGCCACCAAAGCTATACAACCATTATATCGCTGACCTAGACCTGTTGCTTATATGTGGAGGAACCATAATGATTGCTGCTGCAGGATATATAATTAATGATTACTACGATGTAAAGATTGACTATATAAATAAACCTGAAAAAGTGGTGGTAGGAAATACACTCAAACGCCGGGCGGCTATGTTTATCCACACCGGTTTAAATATATTGGGTGTAATTACCGGATTTATGGTATCCTTAAAGATAGCACTTATTAATCTGGTGGCCTCATTTTGGCTGTGGGGGTATTCCAATCAGTTGAAGCGCATGCCGCTTATAGGGAATCTGAGTGTCGCTATTCTCAGCGGGTTAGCAATTGCAATCATCGGCATATACTACCAGCCAGATAATATCAATATTTATCTATATGCTGCTTTTGCCTTTTTTGTTTCGTTGATACGTGAGATAGTTAAGGATATTGAAGACCTCAAGGGTGATGCCACTTTTGGCTGTCGAACTTTACCGGTGATTTGGGGTATAAGGTCGACCAAATCTCTGATCTTTGTTTTCATATTTTTTTTTACCCTGATATTTATTCAAATGGCCAAAGAAATAGAAAGTCAAGGGATCAATTACTACTTTGCCACCATGTCTGTTCCAGCAGCGGCTTTTGTATATAAATTATGGATTGCAGATACCATCTATCACTTTAAACAATTAAGTAAGTACCTGAAGTTATTTATGCTATTTGGTATACTTAGCATGACTTTGGTTTAAAATCAATAAACTTGAAACAACAAAATCTTGCAATATTTGCTTCCGGAAATGGTACCAATGCCGAAGAAATTTTTAAATACTTTAAGGACCATCATTCGATTTCTGTAAAAGGCTTACTCACCAATAATCCAAAGGCCCAGGTATTGAACCGAGCAGCTAGGTATGATGTTCCGGGTTTCACTTTCAATAGGGAAGATTTCAGAAGTAAACACCATATACTGGAAGTTTTGCATCAATGGAATATTAATACAATTATCTTAGCAGGATTTCTTTGGTTGATTCCAGAGTATCTTATTCACAGGTTCCAAGACCGTATTTTAAATATACATCCTGCATTATTGCCCAAATTTGGAGGTAAAGGTATGTATGGCAAGCACGTGCATCAGGCAGTGCTGGATTCCGGTCAGGAAGAAAGCGGGATCACCATTCATCTGGTAAACGATCAGTACGATCGTGGAAGAATTATTTTTCAAGAACGGTGCCCTATTGATTCTCAAGATACTCTAGATACGCTGGCTGAGAAAATCCATAAACTAGAGCATGTGCATTACCCTCGAGTGATTGAACAATGGTTATCCATGGAATAAAATCCTGCAAAACGCCTGCTAATTAAAATTCTCGAGAGAATTTTAATTAGCTTTACAGTTAATGAACTTAATGTTTTAAAATGAGTCAAAAACCCATCAGCTCTGCACTAATATCAGTGTACTATAAGGAGCGGTTAGCCCCAATTGTTTCCAAGTTGAATCAATTGGGCATTACTATATACAGTACCGGGGGGACTCAAAAATTTATTGAAGATCTGGGCCATCCAGTATTGGCTGTAGAAGAGCTAACCGGCTATCCTTCGATCCTGGGAGGCCGGGTTAAAACGCTTCATCCAAAAGTTTTTGGAGGCATTTTAGGAAGGCGTGACCAATCCGAAGACATAGACCAGCTAGCATCCTATTCTATTCCCCCAATTGATTTGGTCATTGTTGATTTATACCCATTTGAAGAAACAGTAGCATCTGGTGCCGATGACCAGGAAATCGTTGAAAAGATTGATATCGGTGGAATATCGCTGATTCGAGCAGCAGCAAAGAATTTCAAGGATGTACTTACCATAAGTTCACGGGATCAATACCAATCATTATTGGAATTATTGGAAACAGGGCAGGGTCACTCTACCCTGGAAGAACGAAAGTACTATGCGGCATGTGCTTTTGATATTTCGTCTCACTATGACACTCAAATTTTTAACTATTTTAATCAGGACTCAGGCACTCCAAGATTGAAGATCAGTGAACAGCACCATCAAAAGCTAAGGTATGGAGAAAACCCTCATCAGGAGGGTTATTTCTTTGGGAATTTGAAGGATATGTTTGATCAGTTACATGGGAAAGAATTATCCTACAATAATCTGGTGGATGTTGAAGCAGCAGTTGCACTTATGTCGGAATTTACCGACAAGCCTACATTCGCCATATTAAAACATACCAATGCCTGTGGAGTTGCTTCTGCCGAAAATTTAACATTGGCATATGAAAAAGCATTTGAAGCTGATACAATTTCTGCCTTTGGTGGGGTATTAGTGGCCAATAGAGAAATTAGTGCAGATACTGCCAGCGCCATGAAGGATCTGTTCTTTGAGGTATTAATCGCACCTTCATTCTCTGAAGACGCGCTTGAAATCCTAAAGCAGAAAAAGAACAGAATACTTTTGGTACAGAAGCTATCTATTGAAGAACATACCCAGGTTAAGTCATTGCTAAACGGGTTCATCTTACAGGAACGAGATTTAAAAACGGATGCTATAGATGACTTTCGACAAGTATGCTCGCGACAGGCCGGCAAGCAAGAATTGGAATCATTGGTCTTTGCTGGTAAGATTGCAAAGCACACAAAATCAAACACTATAGTGCTTGCTAAAGGTCAGCAACTATTGGCTAGTGGTGTGGGACAAACTTCTCGAGTTGATGCACTAGAGCAGGCCATTGACAAGGCGAAACGATTTGGGTTTGATTTAACGGGGGCGGTCATGGCCTCCGATGCATTTTTTCCATTTCCCGATTGTGTGGAGGTCGCTGGGAAGGCGGGAATTGTGGCGGTAGTACAGCCCGGAGGCTCAATTAGGGATCAAGCTTCAATTGATTATTGCAACAATAATAATATTAGTATGTCATTTACTGGAGTCCGACATTTCAAACATTAAATGGTTTATTTGTATTATTAGTAAACTAATTTGTAAATTTCTGCGATTTACGGAACTTTTATAGGATTATACTAACATATGGGATTTCTGGATTTTTTCACTAGTGATATTGCTATCGATCTGGGAACTGCAAACACCCTGATCATCCAAAAAGAAAAAATTGTTTTGGACGAGCCATCTATTATTGCTATTGATAAAGCCACAAATAAAGTTATAGCCATAGGAAGGGATGCCATGCAAATGCATGAGAAAACCCATGAAAATATTAAAACCATTCGACCACTAAAAGATGGTGTAATTGCTGATTTTCATGCTGCGGAGCACATGATTCGGGGAATGATCAAAATGAGCGATAATAATAAAAAACGATTATTCCCGCCTTCTCACCGTATGGTAATTTGTATTCCTTCAGGTATCACAGAAGTAGAAAAAAGGGCAGTAAGGGATTCAGCTGAGCATGCAGGAGGAAAAGAGGTGTACATGATACAAGAGCCTTTGGCAGCTGCAATTGGTATTGGGATTGATATTGAGCAGCCCATTGGATCTATGATAGTTGACATTGGCGGTGGCACTACTGAGATTGCAGTAATCGCCTTATCTGGAATTGTAGCAGACCAATCTATCAGGGTCGCTGGACACACGTTTAATAAAGACATTTTAGACTACATGCGTCGACAACATAACTTGTTGATAGGGGAAAGATCTGCAGAGCAAATCAAGATAGAGGTTGGGTCGGCACTAACTGAACTTGATGATGCGCCAGACGATTATGAAATACGGGGTAGAGACCTCATGACGGGAATACCCAAAGTGATAAAAATATCATATTCAGAAATTGCTTTTGCAATAGATAAGTCCGTTTCGAAAATTGAGGAAGCGGTGCTTCGTGCTTTGGAATTATCTCCACCTGAGCTTTCCGCAGATATCTATGACAATGGAATTCACCTCACCGGAGGAGGAGCATTGCTTCGGGGTTTTGACAAACGACTGGCATTAAAGACAAAACTACCTATACATGTTGCTGAAGACCCCTTAAGAGCTGTTGTTCGAGGTACTGGAATTGCTTTGAAAAACTTGCGTACTTTTAAGGCTGTGCTTATGACCTAAAGCGTTTAAATGCTCAGATTATTTCAGTTCATAGTAAGATATCAGGCATTTCTCTTTTTTATCTTGTTAGAGGCACTGTGTGGCTGGCTGGTAATTCGAAACAATCACTACCAAAATGCTGCCTTTTTAAACTCTTCCAATAAAGTTGCCGGAGCCATCCACAATTTTAATAATAACATCACCAGCTACCTGGGCCTGCGACAAGTAAACAATCAACTGGTACTGGAAAATACCCACTTGCAAATTGAGCTCTCTCGCCTGCGTAACCAACTAGGGCAAGCAAACCAAAACCTCGCCACTGACGAAGTAAGAATTAACAACTACCACTTTGTACCCGCTGGTGTAATCAATAACACTACCAGGAGACTCAATAATTATATAACCATCGACAAAGGTCGATTGGACAATATTAAACCGAATATGGCGGTTATAAATAATCAAGGGGTAGTAGGTAAGGTTAAGTCAGCTTCTGCAAACTTTGCCACCATTACTTCCATATTGCACCCAGATGTGCTTACATCAGCCCTAATAAAAGCAACCAATACACTTTGTACCGTAAAATGGGATGGCCTAAGCCCTGAAAAGGCCGAAATCTTGTATGTGCCCAGACACGTGGCGGTTAAGGTTGGTGATAGCGTGGTGTGTTCGGGATATAATGCGATATATCCGGCAGGAGTACCAATTGGTGTGGTATCGAAGGTAGACATCAAGAAAGAAAGCACTTTTTATGACTTGGAAATATTATTTGCCACCAAATTTGACCAACTATCTTTTGTATTTGTGGTATCCAATATCTTAAAGTCTGAAAAAGACTCATTGGAATATGTCGTTCGATAGCCTATGAACAACCAACACATACCCGGGATGATAATTTCATTCGTGTTGTACCTGTTGCTACAAGTAACGGTAGTCAGGAACATGGTATTGTTTGATGTAGCTTTTTGCTATGTATACCTGACCTTCATTTTACTGCTACCCTTCGAAATCGGTGCTGTGCGTTTTATGATTATTGCCTTCATCTTTGGTTTTGTAATAGACATTTTTTACGATACTTTAGGATTACACGCAGCTGGCTGTGTATTATTGGCCTACCTAAGGCCCTACTGGGCAAAAGCTGTTCCACCAAGAGGGGGCTATGAGATTGGAATGAAACCCACCATGAAAACTATGGGATTCATGTGGTTTGGGACCTTTGCATTACCGCTAATATTTATACATCATTTCGTGTTATTTTTTGTAGAGGCAGGTGGTTTGCACTTATTTGGGTTTACCATGGTTAAAGTAATATCCAGTACATTCTTGACCTTTATAGTTATGGTTATCCTGCAATATTTATTTTACAAATCGTCCCGGGAGTTATGAAAGACGATCGGTCAATTGCTATAAGATTATCTTTCATATTAATAGGATCGATTTTTATAATAAAACTGTTCTTTATTCAGGTACTGGATGAGAATTATCGTCTTGCTGCCGAAAACAACGTAATGCAACGACTGATTCAGTATCCTTATCGAGGATTAATCTACGATAGAAATAATCAACTAATTGTATACAATAAACCGGTGTATGACCTGATGGTAGTGCCCCGGGAGGTTGAACTTAAAGATACTGTAGGGTTCTGTCAGCAACTGGGAATTAGCACCGACGAATTTCATGAAAAGTTATCCAAAGCCAAATCATATAGCTGGTATAAGCCGTCTGTTTTTCTTAAACAATTCTCCAATGAAGACTTTGCTTCAATGCAGGATCTTTTGGTGGATTATCCGGGATTCTACATCACCCCCAGAACTGTGCGTGCCTATCCGTACCACGGCATGGCCAATGCCTTAGGCTACATTGGAGAAATCAGTAAAAGTCGTTTGGAAAGGGATTCTTCAAGCTACTATCGCCAAGGTGACTATATTGGTATTAGTGGTTTAGAGTCAGAATATGAAGAGCTGTTAAGGGGTAAGCGAGGAGTAAAGTACAGAATGGTAAATGTAAGAGGACTGGAGAAAGGTTCTTTTAAAGCCGGAAAATGGGACACAATACCTCAAATAGGAGAAAACCTAATCAGTACCATCGATATTGATCTTCAGGAATATGCCGAAACGCTTATGGAAGGTAAGGTTGGCAGTGTTATAGCTCTAGAGCCCGCAACAGGAGAAATCCTCAGCTTCGTTTCTGCTCCCTCCTACAACCCAAACATACTCACAGGACGTAGTTATAGTGAGTATTTCAGTGTTTTATCTAAGGATAGTTTAAAACCCCTATACAATCGTGCCCTGATGGCTCAGTATCGACCTGGGTCGATTTTTAAGATTGTCCAGGCACTGGTGGCCTTACAAGAAGGCGTGATTACCGAAAATACTCGATTGCGCTGCAACCGATCAATTATCGGATGTCACGGACCCCATAGTTTTGAAAACCTTCAGGGTGCAATTACTAATTCATGCAACCCCTATTTTGTACAGGTTTCAAGAAAAATGATCAATCAGGGAATCTCCGAAGACACTTATGAAGATACCCGGATAGGATTGGAAAAATGGAGGGCTCATGTAGCTAGTTTTGGGTTTGGCTCGCCTGTGGGTATTGATTTGCCTAATGAAAAAGGTGGTATGGTTCCCAATGTATCTTACTATGACAACGCCTATCAGAGTAAAAATTGGAAATTTTCAAATATACAGTCTATCGCAATTGGTGAAGGGGAAAATCTGGTGGTTCCATTACAAATGGCCAATTTTGTGGCTATCGTTGCCAATCGCGGATTTTATATTAAGCCTCATCTTATTAAAGCAATTGGAGAACACCATGAATCGCTGAATGAATATCGGGAGAAACATTATACAATGGTAGATTCCAAGTATTTTGAGGTTGCCGTTGAAGCTATGGCCGAAGTAGTAAGAAGCGGAACTGGGCAATTTCGGGCGAAACTTCCGGATATAGAAGTATGTGGGAAAACCGGTACCGTACAAAATAGTAATACTCCAGATCACTCGGTGTTTATAGCGTTTGCACCAAAAGATGATCCTAAAATTGCAATTTCTGTTTATGTAGAGCAAGGTGGTCAAGGAGCTAGAGCCGGGGCAGCAATTGCAGGGCTGATGATAGAGAAATACCTTAATGGATGCACAAATCGCACCCATATGGAAGAATACGTACTTAAAGGTGAGTTTATATATTGAAACGCCCTGACGACATAAAAGCCAGTAAACTGGATTGGTTAACCATTCTGGTAGTAGTGGCCCTGGCTATGGCAGGCTGGCTGAACATTTATGCGGTGGTATTTGACGACCAGTTGGATCAAAATATTTTTGACCTGTCTCTAAACTCGGGGAAGCAACTGCTTTGGTTTGGTATCTCGATCATGATGATAGTACTGATCATGATAATGGATATTCGTTTTTTTGACTCGTTTGCCTATCCTATATATGGAATTATCATTCTATTGCTAGTTTCTGTACTGGTATTTGGAACGGTGGTTAGTGGATCTAAGTCTTGGTTCGAACTGGGGTTTATACGGTTCCAACCTGCAGAATTTGCCAAGTTCGCTACCGCCTTAGCGGTGGCAAAATTCTTAAGTAAACCTCAATTAAAGCTCAACAAGCTTAAGAACTGGGCTTTACTTGGATTGATTGTTGGTATACCCGCAGTACTCATAGCACTGCAAGGTGACATGGGATCTGCACTGGTATTTTGCGCCTTTATAGTGGTTTTCTATCGCGAAGGTCTTTCGCCGTTGTTCGTACTAATAGGATTAATAACTGTTGCGCTGTTTGTGCTTACTTTACTAACGGGCCAATTATATTTAATAATAGGAATATTAGTAGTGGCAAGCTTCTTGATTGCACTTGGTAAACGAACCAAGAAAAGAATATCAGCTATTGTGGCCATTGCAATAGTCACTATAGGAGTGGTGATGAGTGTTGACTATGTGGTGAATAGTGTGATGCTGCCCCATCAACAAAACCGGGTAAAGGCGTTTATAAATCCGGAAGCAGACCCCTTGGGATACGGCTATAATGTAACGCAATCCAAAATCGCGATTGGATCAGGTGGTTTTCTGGGGAAAGGATTTCTTGAAGGGACACAGACTAAATTCGATTTTGTTCCCGAACAAAGCACGGATTTTATTTTTTGTACCATTGGAGAGGAGCATGGATGGCTAGGTAGTACCATTCTAATTGTATTATTCGTAATACTATTACTAAGAATAGTATTCATTGCTGAAAGACAAAAGTCAAATTTCTCCCGAATATACGGTTACGGCGTAGCTGGTATAATATTCTTTCACTTTACCGTAAATATTGGAATGACCATAGGTTTATTTCCAGTAATTGGTATCCCCCTACCGTTTTTCAGCTATGGAGGCTCATCGCTGCTTGCATTTAGTATCCTGATCTTTATTTTGTTGAAAATGGATGCTCACCGTATGCAAGTACTTATTCGTTAAACCTCTTTGATACCAAGTCCATCAACTCCATGACCACGGGGCTTTCCATGTCCCAATTCGTTTTAAGGCTGGAATTATCATCTAGTGTTTTAATGGCCTCTTGATAATTTGCGCATAGCTCTATCCTATCAAGCACCTGGTAAAACTCAACAGAATTACCATCATATAATTCATTGACAAGCCTAAATTTTTGATTGATATTAAGGCTATTTTTAATGTTGTCAATAGTATCAACCTTTTTAGTTAATTGATCTGCCAAGGTGGATTGATCTTTTTGAAGGGTGTCGTTCAGGGATACTTCATCTTTTGCAAACTGCTGGTGTACATTATTTGGAGCCTGCTCTTCAACTTCAGGTTCAGGTTGCCCCACCCGCTTCCAGATGGTTTTTACATTTAATGCTACCACCTTAGAAAAAGCTGTTTGGTAATCTTTAGTTGACTCCCACTCTTGATCCCATTGATAACTTAGGCGTCTGAGCCCATCTTGGTAATCGGTTAATCCAATTTCTGTTTTACCCTCTGCTTCCCATTGCTTTAATAACTCCTTCAAGAATGTCTGATTGATTTTTACAAATCTCTTCTGTTTGACCAATTCTGTAAGTTTTAAATTGTCGATTTCCGGAGGCCACAAGGAGTTCTCAAAAAAATACAAAGGGCAAAAAACCTGATAGAGTGTCTCCTCAACCGCCTGTTGCAATAATGGTCGTAAGCTCCCCTTATCCAGCTTGATGTGCCGAGACAATACTTCCATATAGGTTTTCAAAGCATTTTGCACCGCCGGGGCAGAATGATTGAAATAAGGGTTTTGCAGTTTATTGACTTCTGCTTCCCACTGCAGGAATATTGCCTTAAGCAAGTTATAGTTGATTTGCTCAGGATTACATAATTTCCTCAAGTCATTTCCTTGTAAATAAGGATTTTCTTTAAACGCTGCATCCAGAATATTGTTGGTATAGGAGGCGCTATATGATTTAATATAATCCCTGTTAATTGTACCTTTGTGCATAGATTAAAGTTTAATCGTATTAAATAAGAGGGAGTGGAGTTGGTTTTTGTAAAATTAAAAAATATCAACAGAATCAATATTAAAATTCTTAAATAATCAATACAACCAGCTGTATAATAACTGCCTTACTGTGTGAAATATTATCAAAAATCGAGTTTAAATACCAGATCTATTCTAGTCGGGGTATTGTTGCTTACAATCAAAGGTTCATTTTCTTATGAAAAAGGGGATTGAGACGAAAAAAGATGCTTATGAAACACACTACTAAAAGTGTTTTTTCAAAAATAAACCGGTTAACTGTTCAATGCAGATTTATCTTCTTTTTTATAACGCCAACTACTGCACTGGTCGCCCAAAATGATATTCCCATTGGCTCTTGGAGGACGCATTTTAGCTACCGAGATGCTCATAGTATAGCACCTACCGGAGATGGGGCATTCTGTGCCGGTTCAAATAGTTTGTTTTTTCTAGACTTACAGGATCAAAGCTTAAACCGAATCAGCAAGATCGATGGACTAAGTGATACCAAAATTTCAACTATTGCGTACCACGAACCTTTAAATATGTTGGTGATTGCCTATGCCAATGGAAACATAGATTTATTGGCAGATAACCAGATTACTAATATTAATACTATTGAAAAATCTCCTATCAGTCGGGGGAAATCCATTTCGAACATTACCTTCAACAACGACATAGCCTACCTTTCCACTGATTTCGGAGTAGTAGTAATAGATCTGGAAAAGCAGGAAGTAATGGAAGCCTATACCAAAATCGGAGTGGATGGCAAAACCATCTCCATTAATTTTGGTGTCGTTTTAGGTGATAGTTTGTTTTTGGCAACTGAGGAAGGAGTTATGGCTGGAAGACTCGACCCTACAGTAAACTTACAGGATTTCAAAAATTGGAAACGGTTTGATTCATCAGAGGGTATCCCAAGTCTATCCATTTCTACTATTGGATCAATGGGAAATCTATTGTTGGCTACTATTGATTCAGAGGGGATTTATTACTATACCAATGGCCTTTGGGATAAAATAGGCTATGATTTGAGAAACCCGGTACTGTATATGTCTTCTGGAAATAGTCTCTTGGTACTAACCACAAAAAAACAGATATTGTCTGTCAGCAGTAGCCTGGAAATAGATGAACTAAAAGACAGCCTCTTCCCCATTCCTCAATCAAGCATTCTCGATAACATTGGACTATGGATTGCGGATAGTGTAAACGGCCTTATTGTTCCTTTGCCTGGTGAGTTTACCAGTCAATTCCCTTCCGGACCTTTTTCTGATAGTGTTCGTCATATTTTCAATGTCAATAACCACATTATTGCCCTGCCTCCCGGTTACGACCAGCAAAGAAACCCTATGCGAACAATCTTGGGGTTCTATTCTTTTAAAGATGGAGCATGGACCAGTTATAATTCCTCAAATCGCTCACAAACGGAGTTTTTCCCCGCTATTCCCGACTTGGTTGATGTCGTGTACAATCCCAAAAATAATAGGTACTACTTTGCTTCCTTTGGTGAAGGAATCATTGAATGGGATCAGGAAAAGGAGGAATTGAGGATATTGGATGAAACAACTCCAGGCAGTACCCTGGAAAATATAATACCAGGTGATCGCAACGTCTTTGTAAGTAGTGTTTATACCGAAGCATCTGGTGCAATTTGGGCCACGAACTATGGAAATTCCGCTTCCATACATAAATTTAATCCAGAGGATGATAGCTGGGAAGCTTACACCGCCTCTTTTCAAGCCGGAAGATATCCACTTGACCTGGAAATTACCCGTAATAATGACTTGTGGCTACGCCTTGACCCAAGTAATGGGGGTGGAATTATGGTTTTCAATCCTGAATCCTCTCTACAAAAACACCTTACACAAATAGACGGTTCAGGTGGTCTTCCCAGCCGGGAAGTAAGAGATCTTGCCGTTGATAAAAAAGGCCAGGTGTGGGTAGGAACTAAAAAAGGAGTTACCCATTACCCTTTTCCATTTGACGTTTTAGAAAACCCGGTAGTTAATGCAAGTCCGGTACTGATAGATGGTCGCCCTTTATTACGAGATGAACCTATAAATTGTATTTCAGTGGATGGGGGCAATCAAAAATGGATTGGTACCGACAATGGTGTCTGGTTGTTTACCGCGCAAGGAGATAGTGTGTTGTTTCACTTTACTACGGAAAATAGCCCTCTGCCCTCAGACAAGATCCTGGAGATTGCGGTAGACGACGCCAGTGGTGAGGTATTCATAGTGACTGATTTGGGAATAGTGTCTTTCCGAGGCCGGTCCACCCAAGGTTTACCTGAGCATAAACAAGTGAAAATATTCCCAAACCCGGTAACCCGTGATTTCAATGGTCTGGTAGGAATTTCAGGATTGGTAAACAATGCAATTGTTAAAATCACCGACATAACGGGAAAGTTAGTTACTGAATTAAAAGCGGCCGGGGGAACGGCCGTGTGGGATGTCAGTGATTTTCAAGGAAGACGGGCCCAATCTGGAGTGTATTTGATATTTAGTAGCAATTCAGATGGAAATGAAACATTTATAGGAAAGATTGCCGTAATTAACTGATATGCTGGTTAAAACTAGAGGTGTGGTATTGCGATTTATCAAGTATCGGGAAACCTCTATTATCGTAAATATTTACACGGAAAGTCTGGGGCTACAGAGTTATATTATAAACGGAGTTCGTTCCATCAGGGCCAAAAGAAATAAAATAGCTTTATACCAACCTTTGACCTTACTTGATCTGGTTGTATACCATCGAGAGGACAAGCAATTACAACGACTATCAGAAGCCAAATGCCAGCATCCATTTTACACCATACCCCTGAATCCAAAGAAATCGGCGATAGCACTTTTCTTGGTGGAGGTTCTATCAAAAACACTAAAGGAACAAACTGAGGATAAACAACTTTTTGACTTTATTTGGGATTCAATCCTTCGATTTGATACTGAAAAATTATCCACCGAAAATTTTCACCTGGTATTTTTGGTGCAGTTAAGCAGGTTTTTGGGGTTCAACCCTAAAAGTGCCAAAGAAATAAATGATGAGTTAAATAATGAGTTGAGTACTGTGTGGTTAAATAGCCCTGAAGGTAAGTTGATGGATCAAATATTGACTTGTGATTACTCAAGTTCACCAATCTTAACCAATGGTCAAAGAGCTAACCTGCTTAAGGTTTTATTGTCTTTCTACAGGTGGCATATGGAACAATTTGGAACGGTAAAATCACTAAAAGTTCTCAATCAAGTCTTTATGTAGTATCCTCTGGAGTTAATGTGATGGTTCTTTCCACCGTATTAAAAGGTCCATCCACAACATTTCCTGAGTTGTCTACTAATTCTAGTTTAATAGTGCTTTTGCCGGATGGCAACCCTTCCATGAAGTAGGGAGCCCACTTGTCGATCATAAATTGCTGTCCATTGATAGTAGCACGTACCTTGTTTCCTTCCGGTGATAAGCCGGTATTTACCAGATAAAAATCCAGAATTACCTTCTTGGTATCTGAACCCTTGTATTCCCCTTTTGGTCGACTATAGAACATATGTGGTGTAGTCAAATCGACTGGTTCAGAGCTAGTATCACCAACTGAAAACTGATTTAGCACATAAGCACCATAATGCTTTAAGCTTTCATGATAAGACCGTGAAAGGAATGATAGAAGCACGTAATTTCCTGCTTCTAGTTCTGCCTCATGGGTTGGTTCGTATAACGCTTTGTAGGGCTCACCATTTAGAATAAAGTGGATATGCTGCCCTTTCCCGGAATTGGCGCATTGTTTAATATCAGCATCCAGAGTCTGTGTTGACAATTGATAATTCTTAACATTAAATTGGAACTCAATGATCCCGGGGTCCAGGTTTGTACCTTCCAGAGGAGCATCCATTTCTAAGGAAGCATCTGGGAACTGAGGTGAATCTACTTCCGACAAGCTGATCTCCAATTTAGCTTCTAATGGTTCCTGAGCCTCATTTTCATTGGCAATTTCCTTTTCCGTAGATTGGTCCCCACTACAGTTTATAATAACAGCCGCTATGAATAAGGTTGGAAAATAAATAAAAATCCTATTTATCATTTCAGTTTGGATTTTGATGTGTCTAAAGTTATTATAAATTTAGACAATAAAATCAAATGACCAGATTCACTTGATATTGGATTTTAATGGATTGTCCTACTTCAGACCCGATATTGGTGATTAATTTCATATGATGCGTGCTAAAAAGATTCGCTATTACATTTTTCTTAGAGATATATTCATACTATCAATTACCGCTTTTGGTGGCCCACAAGCGCACCTTGCGTTGTTATTTGAGACTATGGTCAACAAAAGGAAATATCTAACTGAAGATGAGTTGATCGAGCTACATGCCTTATGTCAAATTCTTCCGGGCCCTACATCTACCCAAACCATAACTGCTCTTGGGTATAAGATTGGAGGACCAAATCTGGCCTACCTTACACTACTAATCTGGATACTTCCGGCAGTCACTATCATGATTCTTGCGGCAATAGGGATTGTTACTCTTCAAGAGCGATCCATTTCAATTGACTTTATTAAATACATCCAACCAATGGCTGTTGGATTTGTAACGTTTGCTGCGTATAAAATCAGTGAAAAAGTTGTCCATACCAGAACAGCTATGGGACTAATGATAATTGCCGCAGTAATTTCATACTTTGTCAAAAACCCATTAATTTTTCCACTTATCCTTGTGATCAGTGGCTCAATCACTGCACTGAATTTTAAGGCACACCCTGAACAATCAGACAAGCAAATTAAAATTGATTGGCGAAACTTCATCTTATGGGCAGTAGTGCTGGCATTTTTCGCAATCCTGGGAGGTATCACCCGTGAGCGAACGGTTTTGCTATTTGAAAATTTCTATCGGAATGGCAGTTTAGTTTTTGGCGGAGGCCAGGTATTAATCCCTCTTTTTTATACTGAGTTCGTGGAGTTCAAGAGTTATCTCACTTCAGAAGAGTTTTTGTCAGGATTTGGTATTGTTCAAGCACTACCGGGCCCGGTATTCTCCTTTTCTGCCTACATAGGGAGTCTGGCTATGCGTGAACATGGTATTTTTTGGCAGGCCATCGGTGGCCTGATTGCAACAGCTGGAATATTTCTCCCTGGAACATTCCTGATTTTCTTTGTAATTCGCTTTTGGGAACAACTGAAAAAGTACCGTATAGTAAAAGCATCACTTGAAGGAATCAATGCTGCAAGCTCAGGATTGGTTATTGCTGCAGCATTTTTGCTTTTTCAACCGATTGAGAGCAACACCAATATAATTAACGTAACCATTCTGGTAGGGACCTTTATTCTGCTTATGTTCACAAAAACACCTGCCCCACTAATTATAATTGGTGGATTAATTGCTGGATTTATTTTTTAGAGTAAGCTTGCTCCCTTGTCCGTTCACCTCCAAACGCACAGTCAATCCCAATGGCAGGGTGAAGTTTGGGGACTGATGGCCAAACGGAAATCCAAAACCAATAGGGATATCCTCATCCTGAAGGTGACTTCGAATCACTCCTTCCGCGCCAGTGCCAAATTTCAAATCTCCTTCCTTCATTTTGGTTAAATGACCCACCACCAAACCAGCCAATGCTTGCAATTTGCCGCATCTTTTTAATTGCACCATCATGCGATCCAAGTGATATAAATATTCATCCACCTCCTCAATCATCAAGATTTTTCCACTGGTATCCATTTCAGAAGTTGTTCCTGAAAGGTGCACCAACAATGATAGGTTCCCCCCAATTAAAAGACCTTCGCAATCTCCTATGCTATTCTCTGGATAAGCGGCCGCTTCCAACTTAATGTCCAAATGGAACAAAGCAGCTCTTAGGCTTTCAACATCCTGGTCTGACGTTTCATCCAGGTTGAAAAGCTGAGGCATAGTACTGTGTAAACAAGCATAACCTAAGCTGTTAATCTGCCATAGTAAGGCAGTAATATCGCTAAAGCCAGAAACCCATTTTGGGTGCTGTTTGAATCCTTCCCAATTAATAGAATCCAAGATTCGAGTAGTTCCATAGCCACCACGAGCACAAAAGATAGCTTTGACCTGCCTGTTGTCAAGTGCCAATTGCAAATCCTCAAGACGCTGCTGGTCGGTTCCTGCAAACAATTGATCCAGTTGATAGAGTGATTTTCCTGTCAAAACGACCAAACCCCATTGCTCTAATATTTTTATACCGGCTTTTACAGATTTACCGTCTACAGATCGAGCAGTTGCTACCACTGCTACGGTATCGCCAACTTTCAATCTGGATGGTATTATTAACGACATACGGGAAGTTATAAAATGGCAGGGATAAACAAAAAAGTCACCTGGCAATTAAATGCAGGTGACTTTTTTGAGATTCTTAATATTATTCTGCAGCTACACTGGTTATCCCCAAATTAGCTAGTACCAAATCTGATATATCATCTTGTTCAGTGGCATATAGTAAAATCGGGACACCACCGGCATCATTGCTAAAAATATGTGTAAACTCATTTGCTTTGGCCACTTCATCGATGGCGTTCTGGATCTTTTCATAAACCGGCTTCAACAATTCCACTTGCTTTTGTTGCAATGATTGTTCCGCATCCTGCTGAAACTTCTGAATGTTTGTTTGTAGGGTCTGCAAATCAGTCTGTTGGTCATTGCGTACTACCGGAGTTAAGGTTTCTTGATTTTCCATAAAGGATTTATACTTCCCTTCAAACTCTTTCATTTTTGACTGCAGCTGTGCACCAAGTTGCTCTTCATGAGATTTAAGCTCAGATTCAATTTGTTTGGCTTCTGGTAACTGACTCAGGATGTAATCAACATTGGTATACCCGATCTTTAATTCAGTTGATTGTGCATTCGTAGTCAATACTACAAGAGTACAAATGCTTATGGTTAAAAATAATTTGATAGATTTCATCGTTTTATGTTTCGTTGGTTTTAAACAATTTTAATTGGTGCTTGTTTCTACACCTAAATTTGCCAGCACTAAATCAGAGATATCATTTTCCTCAGTAGCATATAGAAGTACCCCCTTTGCAAAAACATGGCTAAACCCCTGCTCCTTGGCAACATCTTTAATACTACCATCAATCTTTTCATATACAGGTGCCAGTAACTGAATTTGCTTATTTTGCAAGGACCTTTCTGCTTCTTGAGCAAATTTTTGAATAGATCCTTGTAGTGCTTGTAATTCGGTCTGAACATCATTTTTTAGCACATCAGTCATTGTTGCTTGTCCATCAATGAATGATTGATACTTTCTTTCAAATTCTGCCTGTTTAGATTTTAACTGGGCACCAAGTTGGTCTCTGTGTGTTTTCAGCTCAGATTCAATTTGCTTTGATTCCGGTAGCTTGCTTAGGATATAATCCGTATTGGTATACCCAATTCTAAGCGTTTGGGCCTGAACGGTCACCGCACTCATTACCATCAAAAAGAGTAAAATAGTGTTAGTTTTCATGTTCCTCTAATTAGTAAAACTTATTCATTTGTATTGTCTCCGAGTCCTAATTCCTCAAGGACAAAGTCGGTATAATCATGAACCGGATTGGAATATATTATTGCATAATCACCGGACTTATCAAAGACCAGTTCCAATCTTTTGGCCTTAGATATCTTCTCTACTGCATCAAACAATTTATCCTGAACCGGTTTTAGTAGTTCCTTTTTCTTCAAAAAAAACAATCCTTCGTACCCAAATACTTTTCTATTATATACCTGACTGGTTTCTTCTTGTTCTTTTATGGTAGCCATCCGTTCCTGCTTCATCTCATCAGTCAGCAAAACCTCTTCTGCCTGATATGCATCATATAAACTTTGTACTTCCAACCTCATACCGGCAATTTCTTCCTGCCATTGTTGTGACACTTTGTCCAATTCTGCCTGTACATCTGCATACTCCGGCATCTTATGTAATATATAAGTAGCATCTATATAACCCCATTTTTGAGCGATTAGCCCCTGGGTTATAAACAGAACTGCAACTATTATACCAAGTTTTCTCATTACCTAACGAATAGGTTGTCCAATGGAGAAATGGAATTGGGCGCCGCTTGGCTCTAATTGTCCGGGTACAGTATCAAATCCATAGGCCCAATCGATTCCGATTAGTCCAAATGCCGGCATGAATATTCTGGCTCCCACTCCCATTGACCGAAACAAGCTAAATGGGTCATAATCGTTGTAGGTGTAAAAGTTATTGCCTGCTTCCGCAAACGCCAGCACATAAATGGTAGCACTGGGATTCAAAGATACCGGGTAGCGCAATTCTACAACATACTTGGTAAATGCTACTCCACCATCTACTTCATTATCGGCCAGGTTTCGGTTATCAATAGAATACCGGGGGGGGGTGATGGCCTGGTTCTCGTATCCGCGTAGCCCTATCTGGTCAGTCCCTATTATTCCAAAATTCTGATTGCCCAGTCCATCTCCACCCAGAAAGAATCTTTCGAAAGGAGCAATGCCAGTCTTTTTGTTGTACAATCCTAAAAATCCCAGGTGCGCTCGCGCATTAATAACTAAATCTCCTATCACGCGAGTGAAAAAAGAAGCATCAAACATCACTTTATGGTATTCTACCCATTGATACTTTTCCTCATTGGGTGCAGTCTCATAATCTATATCTCTCCAATTAGAATAGGGTGGGGTTAAGTCGATACTTAACGATAAGGAAGATCCTTCACGGGGAAACATAGGGTTATCGATACTGCTCCTGGCAACGGTGGTATTGAATACGATACTATTGGCATCACCGGTACTGAAGCCCAACCTGCTGATAGCAAAGTCAGTAAGCTCATACTTCTGAAAACGCAATGAATTGGTTAATGTGAAAAAATCATCCGGCCACTTCACCCGTCTGCCTAATCCAACGGTAGCACTGGTGAGCTTTAGTTCACCGAAGGTTTCGCTGGTAAATATATTAACGTTCCTTTGAATCGCACGGCTTACGCTTACTGATAGACTATTGGGTTTCTTGCCTCCCAGCCACGGCTCCGAAAAGGTGAGGCTATAATTTTGGAACTGCTTACCATTTGCCTGAAGCCTCAATGCCAATCTCTGGCCATCGCCCACCGGTAATGGTCTCCAGTTTTCCATGTGTGGGATATTTCGAAGAGAAAAATTGTTGAATATAAGACCTACGGTACCCACGAAGCCAAAATTACCTCCCCAGCCTCCTGATAACTCGATTTGATCACTTGGCTTTTCTACCAGGGTGTATTCTATATCTACTGTCTCCTCTGCAGGATTGGGGATCGGGTTCAATCCAATTTGTTCCGGATCAAAATAACCCATCTGTGAAAGCTCTCTTTGGGTTCGTATCAACAGTGACCGATTGAATTTCTGTCCAGGCAAAGTCCGTATCTCTCGCCGAATCACATGATCACTGGTACGGTCATTGCCTTTGATTATGATCTTACTCACAGTTGCCTGAGCCCCCTCAAATACCCGCATCTCTATATCTATTGAATCACCTTCTATGCGTACTTCCACTGGGTTTACACTAAAGAACAAATATCCATCATCCATATACAGTGAGCTGATATCAGGGCCATTTTGATTGAAATTCAGCCGCTCATTTACCTTGTCTATATCGTAAGCTTCACCTTTCTGAATACCCAGTACCGCAGTTAACGTTTCGTCGTCATAAATGTAATTCCCTACCCAGTCAATATTTCTGAAATAATACTTCCTGCCTTCCTCCATCTCTACGGATACATCCACGTTATTATCATCAAAGCGATAAACTGAATCACTGAATACCGCTGCATCTCGGTAACCCTGAGTATTATAATACTGAACCAGGCCTTCTTTGTCCACTTCATATTCTGATTGCACAAACTTGGAGCTATTGAAAAAGTTCAATTTCACATGATCATTCAGATATTGCTTCATCTGCTGTCTGCTTACCTCATGAGAAGAATCTGCCATTTCTTTAACCGTATGCGGACTTAGCGCAAATAGGCGTTTTGCCCAATCCTCGATCAGATTAAATCGTATATGTTCGTTGGTGGACTTCATCTTCTTTTTCAATTTGGAGTCCGATATATTTTCATTACCTGATATATAGATCTTGTTAACCTTCACCTTACTTTTCCTGTCAACTTCAATCATCAAACTTACACTATTCCTTAGCAGGGTATCCTTCTGCTGCTCTATGACCACTTCTGTATTTAAATACCCTTTTTCGACGAAATGTGTGCGTATGCCCTGTTCAATGTTCTTTACCAGCGCATCGGTAACCACTTTACCCCGGATGGGGTCGATCAAATCTGATAGCTCTCCCTGTTGGGTCTTATTTATACCATTGAATACCACCAACCTCATACGAGGACGCTCTTTTACTTCGATATTGAGGTAAGCTTTGCCGTCCTCAACCTTGGTAAGGTAGACCCTTATGTCCTCTATGATGCCTTGGCCGTATAACTTCTTCAACGCTCCTGTTATATCATCACCGGGTACCTTGATTCGATCCCCGACCTTTAGTCCTGAAAGTGAGATTAGGGCGTTATTATCCAAGAACTCAGTGCCTGTTACTTCGATTTCAGCTAGTTCATACTCCTGGGGGCTGGAGTAGCTGACCGTAGGTTTTGGGTCACTTCCCAGGTTTATTCCGATTTGAGCACTGGCCATAAAGCCACAGGTCAAACACAAAACAACTACTAATTTCCACTTCATCAACTTCAAGAGTTTACCTGTTCGCTGATATTACCAAATCTACGCTCACGTGATTGATAAGCCATTAGTGCCTGATACAGATGTTCTTTGCGAAAGTCAGGCCACAATACATCCGTAATGTATAATTCTGTGTAAGCGATTTGCCACAACAAAAAATTACTTATACGCATTTCACCACTTGTCCGGATCAACAGCTCCGGGTCTGGCATGTTGCTGGTCTCTAGTTTTGAGGCCATGAGTTGCTCATCAATATCGGAAGCATCAATCTTTCCCATTTGGGCATCAGCTGCTAATTGACGGGCAGCTTTCAATAATTCCCATCTCCCACTATAATTCAATGCCAGAATCAATCTCATTTTGGTATTGTCTTTGGTACTGTCTATCGCTTCCTGGAGTTCCGATTGACAATTTCCCGGCAAATTTTTCAGATCTCCAATGGCCGATAGATTCACTCCATTCTTCTGAAGCGTACTCAGTTCGCTTCGTAATGATCTAACCAATAGCCTCATTAACCCGTCTACTTCAAATTTGGGGCGATTCCAGTTCTCGGTAGAAAAGGTGTACAAAGTTAAAAACTCAACACCCAGATCAACACAACCTTCTGTAATTTCCTTAACTGATTTAATAGCACTTTGGTGCCCGAAAATCCTTTTTGCGCCCTGTTTTTTGGCCCAACGTCCATTTCCATCCATTATCACCGCTATATGGCGGGGTATATTATCGGGGTTCAATTTTTCCCTCATGTCAAAAATAGTGCTGAAATTACTGCGCAAGGTACAAAAATGGTTACTTCTAAAGAATTTATATTCTATTCTTTAACAATATTTAACAGAGAATCTTAATAGGAATTAAAGGGGCAGGGGATTGAGTAAAATGTGTAACTAACCGATATTCCAGTAAAATAATACCAGTCACTATCTAATTCATTTCCATATCTAGGCTCCAGTTTATTAGGATTGGGCACATCTGATACACTGTCTAGATGATCGAAAAAAGTCTTCCTTGCACCAAATTCAAATTCGAGATTCCATTGCTTGTCCAGCCTGTACTTAAATCCTACACCAAAAGGAATCACCGGTTGAATTCGACTATAGGTGCTCGACTCGGGTTTGGCACTATAAGCGAAAAGTCCAAAACCCGCAAAAAAATATGGGGACCAATTAACAATAGACTTTCGTTCTTTGTAATCAAGAAAATTATATTCAATTACCCCTGAAGCTTCCAGAACAAACCTCCTGAAATCTTTGTCTCTTTTTTTTGCAAACGGATCAATTGGATTGGTTTCATCCGCACCATGTATGAGGCCTACCATGCCCGTGGCCCTGGCACTAACCACATTACTCAGATTGTAACGGACAAATGCCTGGCCTGCGAAACCAATTTCTGCAAACTCGAAGCCCTTGGTGATATCACCAGTTACGTTGGTAAAGCCTAAACCTCCACCAATTTCCAGCCCCTGTGCTTTGACCGAAAAACCAGCGGTAACCAGCATCGCCAGCACCATTAATTGTTTTAAAAAGACGGATAGTCTCATGCTTCTTTTCAATCTTACCTGAATTTTGCTCTTTTAAATCGGCTGCTTCGTAGAATATAACTAAGATGAAACCCTGTCATGATATATATATCGTTGTCGGAATTATTTCCCCTAATATTGTCTTTGGCATCTCTTCCATAACCTGCGATGGTTGAGTAAGAATTACCATCAACTGGTGAAACGTAAGTATCGATGCGATTTGGAATAAGACCAGTTTCTCTGGTCTTACCAGAAACCACCGCGGTTACCTCTCTTGATCTATCTGACAAAGCCCTTGCCAAGTCACTACTTAATGACCCCAAATCAACAAAATCGTTTGATACGTCATCCAGGTAATCGAAAAACAAGTGCCGATACCCCACTTCAAAACCCAAATCCCACCTATCATCCAACTTAAAACGCAGTCCAATGCCAAATGGTATAGCCAGCTGAACTTTTTTATAAGACGTACCCTCGGTTCTAAGTGGTGCCAGGGCCACCCATTCCCCTGCATTTGTAAAAGGAGCATCGCCATTATTAACATCAACATCCGGGACCAGGGCTTTGGGGTTATGGTGAAGTACGGCCACCCCGGCAAAAATATAGGGCACAATCCCTATACGCGACCTGTATGTGGCCAGATTTTCTTTAAAATCAAATACCCCCACCAATGAAAGTTCTTTAATATCATTCCTGAACTGCAGATTACGTACATATCGATATCTGGCAAGATCGTCCTTTGGGTTTGCTGACTCAAAATCGTCACCTTTTATTCTCCCCCAATTTAAACTGACACGGGCGGCAAATTTCGGTCCCAATCGCCTGATGGCAAAAAACCCGACTCCTGCTCTGGTAAGACCTAGATTGGTACTTAATATATCATCTTTTGGAGCAAGGTCTCCAAAGTAATTTAGGGCATTTATGCTAACCCCGATGCTGGTGTACTTCTTATTAATAGAATAAACTGACCCTTTGAGGTTACCGGATCTGGAACTAACTCTTTGAGCAACTGAATGCTGGGTAAGAAATATAAATAGCAGTAAAAAAACACCAACTGCAGGTCTACTCATGAACTTGCTTATTTCTTGGCCGCAAAAAATGGTACTAAACAAAGTTATACATAAGATTCTAATTATAAAAATAAAAGCCACTGGCTAGTTTCTAGCATCATAACCCCAGTTCAATTTCATTCTTAGGGTATCTAAAAAATTGTATCCATCCAATTTCACCAACTTGGCCCGAAAGTCTTCTTTGCTAACAGCCATTTGAACCGATGCATCAACGGTATAGGATCGGGTATCTAGTGAGACCAGGAAATTTTTGCTTCTACCTTCAATTTCAAAAGAGATCACGCTATTGTCCGAAACCACCATTGGGCGTACCGTTAAGTTATGTGGACTTACCGGAGTTATAATGAAATTATTTGATTGCGGTAGTACCACGGGACCACCACAACTTAAAGAGTATCCGGTAGATCCTGTTGGAGTGGCCACGATCAATCCATCCGCCCAATAACTGTTTAAGTATTCCCCATCAATATATGCATGTACGGTGATCATCGAAGAAGTATCTTTCTTCAGAATAGTGAAATCGTTTAGTCCGAAATTTTTTCCATTAAAAATATCACTATCTGAATGGACTTTGACCAAGGTCCTATATTCAAAAGAAAACTCATTATCGTATAAAGCCTCAATTGCCTGAGGGATGGTTTCTTTCGAAATGGTTGCTAGAAAGCCTAATCGGCCAGTGTTAATTGCCACAATCGGTAGTTCTAGTTTTCCAACATATGACACAGTTTCAAGCAAAGTGCCGTCTCCACCAACACTGAGCACAAAATCTACCTCATCCAAACCGGCTTTACTATCAAAAATAGCGCTTCCGTCCAGACCTAAACCGACCTCTTTTAATCTTTCATTGAAAGAGGCAGAAACCACAATCTCTGAGCCCTTATTACGAACACATGTCAGCAGTTGTTGAACATATTGGCTACTTTCTTTCTCGATTTTTCTTCCGTGGATGGCAATTTTCATGATCAATCAGGCACTCAGGTGCTACATATCTAAGTATTTAAACAGAATATCCAGCCGCTCTTTATCACTAGATTCCATTTTACTATCCTCAAACTTCGCTATGATCTTATATTCAAACCTTTCAAAAGTGGCAATGATGGAGCTCAGGTCAGTTTTGTTTATTTTAAGAGTAAGCTTGATCATATTGGCATCGAATATATCATTGTTAACGATGCTGCTTAATATTTTCGCATCGTTCGACTCTACCAAACGACTTATTTCTGAAAGAGAATAATCAATATGTTTGAGACTTAGGATTATTATTCCGCCAGGATTTTGTACCGCAGCGGATTGGGCAAAAGCGGTTACTGTATCTTTGATGGAAATAACCCCCAAAAATGTTTCATTACTATCCAGGACTGCTACTAACTGTACTCCATGATCTGATACAATCTTGAGTACATCATAAAAGTGTTGATTCTCATATACTACACAAGATTTTCCCTGGAGATCGTATTCGGCTACTGCTTTTGAGTTGTCATTATCCTCCAGAATAAGTTCTTCTGAAATAAGACCACAATAGACACCGTTTTCGATTACAGGAAGCTGGTTGATGCGTAATTTTTCCATCCATGCGGTGGCTTTACTTGCCAGGTCACCCCTCTTTAAGGGCGGGATCATATGGTTAATTAACTCCCTAGCTATCATTATGTTCAAGTAAAAATTCTTCGACTAAGTCGTTAAACCGCTCAGGCTGTTCCATCATGGGCGCGTGACAACACTTATCTATGAAACGCAATTTTGCATTTGGTATCAGACGTCCGAACTCATGTGCAACCATTGGTGGGGTGATGGTATCGTTCAAGCCCCAAATTAATAATGTTGGTATTTTTATGTTGGGTATATCCTTGGCCATATTGTTTCTTTGAGCAGACTTAGCTATGGCCACAATCCTCATTGCCTTTGGGATACTTGTGGTAGTCTCAAAAACCTCATCAACGTATTCTTTAGTAGCTGTTTTTGGGTCATAGAAAGTATATTCAACCCGCTCTTTGATGTATTTGTAATCTCCTCGTTTAGGGAATGAACCCCCCATTGCATTCTCGAAAAGTCCTGAACTTCCGGTCAAGATTAGCCTCTTAATATGTTGCGGACAATTTCTGGTATATATTATTGCTAGATGGCCACCCAACGAATTTCCCATCACAGTAATCTCTGTTAACTTCATCCACTCCACAAATTCTTCCACAAATTTCACTAACCCTTCCAGGCCGGCCTGCTTCAGCGGCATTTCATTGATTGGCAATAGAGGTATTAACACCCGGTATTGATTACTAAATCTCTTGACGATTCCTTCCCAATTACTTAGCGCACCAAACAGCCCATGTAAAAGAAGCAATACCTCTCCCTGCCCTTCATCAATAAAACTGAACTTCTCCGTTTTGCGTACTAACTGAATCATAGTTATCACTTGTGCTTACCGCAAAATACTAGATTAATATCTCTTTTCAATAAACCGCAATTCCAAGTCAGGGATTTGCTGGCTGCGATTGGTCTGCCATAGACTGAAATAGGCTTTTTAGAAATGGCAGGTATTCAGAAAAACTACTTACAATGAAAGGAGCAACAGACTCGATCTTTGAGTAAAGTAATGAGCCTTCTTGCATAGATTGTGGCACTTCGATTCCCACCTGGTGAGAAAGCCATATAATCAAACTTAGGCCAAAAACCCATTTCATTATCCCAACCAACCCTCCTGCAATACTGTCAAATCCTCCTAATAGGGTTAAATCAATGACCTTTTTAAGCATCCTGCCTACGACATTTATTGCTATCGAAACCCCTAAAAAGATCAAAATGAAAGCTATATATGGAAGAAAACCATTAAATCCGTCAACAACCTCTTCAAACATTTGTACACCCCAACCGAGAAGAAAAAAGGCTAAGATTGTGGCAGCCAGGAATGATACTATTGACAACAAGCTTACTATAAATCCCCGACGATAGCCTTGATAGCCAGCAAAGGCTAAAATTAGCACCAGTATGGTATCGGTAACATTCACGATCTGGCTTTCATTTAATTAGTATGCCTTTTACCACTTTGGCAATGGTACCTCCGTCAGCTTTGCCTTTCAGCTCTTTGTTGGCCGCACCCATCACCTTACCCATATCTTGAGGTCCTGCTGCTCCAATTTTTGATATAATTTTATTTATATGATCAACTAACTCTTCTTCTGATATTTGTTCGGGAAGGTATTTACTAATAATCTCCAACTCAGCATTCTCAACAACTGCCAGATCCTCACGGTTTTGATCTGAGTATAATCTGGCTGAATCCCGGCGTTGTTTTGCTGCTTTACTGAGCAGTTTTATTTCCGCATCTTCAGATAGGTCACCAGTGACACCCTTTTCCGTTTCTGCCAGTAGTATCATTGATTTAATACCCCGTAACGCCCTGATTTCATCCTTATTCTGAGCCCTAATCGCCACTTTTAGGTCCCTATCAATCTGTTGCTTTAAGCTCATTTCTTTTATCTTTTATTTACGTAAATTTACAATTCCTCAAGTAATGAAATGACCAAGTTAAGCGTAAATATTAACAAATTCGCAACTTTGCGTAACGCCAGAGGCGGCTATAATCCGAATGTAGTAAAAGCCGCTTTGGATTGTGAGTCATTCGGCGCTCAGGGTATTACTGTCCATCCACGACCGGACGAACGGCATATCACCTATCAGGATGTTCTGGACCTTAAGAAGGTAGTAACTACAGAATTCAACATCGAAGGGTATCCGGATGATCGGTATATGAAGTTAGTTGAACTAGTGAAGCCCACACAAGCCACCCTGGTACCTGATGCACCGGATGTGATCACCTCTAACGCCGGTTGGGACACCATAAAATATCAAAGTCAACTCAGTGAGGTGATTAATAATTTAAAATCACTTGGTATACGAACCAGTATTTTTATAGACCCGGAGGAGAAAAAAATTGAAAAAGCAGCAGAGATAGGATGTGATCGTGTTGAACTTTATACAGAGCGATATGCACATGATTATGCTGTTGATCCGAAAAAATCTATAGTTGAATATATTGAAGCGGCAAATATAGCCCTTCAATTGGGATTGGGAATAAATGCAGGACATGATTTAAACTTCGAAAACCTAAAGTTTTTTAAATCCTCCATTCCAAGTCTTAATGAGGTATCAATTGGCCATGCTATTATATGCGATGCGTTGTACTACGGCTTGGAGAATACCATCCAATTGTATCTTCGACAACTCAGGTAGTCTTATGACCCTCAATCATCATATTCTAGGACAAGGGCCTCCAATTATAATTTTGCATGGTCTATTTGGTTCTCTGGATAATTGGATGAGTATGGCAAAGAGCCTGTCTGATAACTCAACGGTATATTTGGTGGACTTACGAAATCACGGTCAGTCATTTCATGATCCCCAGTTCAATTATAAAATTATGGCTGATGACCTCGGACGTCTTGTGAATAGTCTTGGTATTACGGATTATACCATTCTTGGTCATTCAATGGGTGGAAAGGTTGCTATGTTTCATGCTATAAAGGATCCACGTGGTATTGAAAAACTGATAATCGTAGATATTGCACCAAAAAAATACCCTGTTTATCACCAGACTATTCTGGATGGTCTTTCATCAATCAATCCAGAAGCCCTATCCAGTCGCAACCAGGCAGATGAATTACTTTACAATTTTGTCCCTGAGTCGGGTATCCGAAATTTCTTATTGAAGAATCTAAAGAGAAATACGGAAGGGTCATTTGAGTGGAAGATTAATCTGTCAGCTATACGTAAACATATTCATTGTATAGGAGAAGCCCTTCCTGCCCATGAATTAATTCAAATCCCTACCCTGTTCATTCGTGGCGGGTTATCTGAATATATCCGGAAGGAAGACTTCGGTGCTATTCACAAACAATTCTCGCGATCCACTATATATACCATCCCAAAATCCGGACATTGGGTTCATGCCGAAGCACCACTGGAATTCTATAATATGGTGCACAAATTTTTACAATCAGAATAAATACTTAGCCTGTATAACTTATACTCATGACTCACTAATATGAAACATGAATACTAAACCTGCTCAAATTTATCTTATCCCCAGCACCATAGCCTCTGGTACCCAAGCACTGGTGATATCACCTCAGATTAAACAAGTAATTTCCGATGTTGACTATTACCTGGTTGAAAATGTGAGGACTGCCCGAAGGTTCATTTCTTCTCTGGGGGTTAAAAATGTTTCCGAGTTACATTTTGAAGTGTTCGATAAGCACACCCCGGACCACAAATTAATTGAACTGCTGTCACCATTGCGAAAAGGGCGATCGGTAGGGGTCATCTCAGAGGCTGGATGTCCGGCCATTGCAGACCCCGGAAATAAAATTGCTCAATGGGCACATCAAAACAAAGTTGTGGTGACACCGTTGGTTGGCCCTTCATCCATTATCTTAGCCCTGATGGCCAGTGGGTTGAATGGTCAACACTTTGAGTTCCATGGCTACCTGCCAATTGATAAAACCTTACGGGCCAGAAAGATCAAGTCTATTGAAAGTGATTCGCTCAAAATTGGCAAGACTCAAATATTTATGGAAACCCCTTATCGCAATAGGGCACTAGCTGATGCCCTACTAGAGGTATGTGCAAACCAAACCAGTCTGTGCTTCGCTTGCAATATTTCATCGTCGACTGAAGATATAAGAACAAAGACTGTTTCTGAATGGAAAGGAAACTTACCTGATTTACCTAAAACACCAACAATATTTCTGTTGCAAGCTTAGTATTCCGGAATTTAAATATTGCACGCTTTGCAAATTACAATTAATGGCTAAATTTGTGCCCTAATTCTAATTACTATGTCATACCTTTTTACATCTGAATCCGTATCAGAAGGCCATCCGGATAAGATTGCGGATCAGATCTCTGATGCCATTTTAGACGCCATGCTTGCACAGGATCCAAATTCACGGGTTGCTTGTGAAACCTTCGTTACCACCGGTTTGGTAGTAGTAGGTGGCGAGGTAACTACCAAAGCCTATGTTGAGATACCAGAGATAGTAAGAGATACCATCAGGCGTATTGGTTACAATAAGGATGACTATAAATTCGATGCAGAATCATGCGGCATAATGGTAACTCTGCATAGTCAGAGCCCAGATATTGCCCAAGGAGTGGATGAAACAGATGGGAAGGAGCAAGGGGCTGGTGACCAAGGAATGATGTTTGGCTATGCATCTGAAGAAACTCCGGATCTTATGCCTATGGCTTTGGCCTATTCACACAAGTTAGTGCAGCGTTTGGCACAAATAAGAAAGGATCAGCCTAAACTAATGCCCTACTTAAGGCCTGACGCAAAATCTCAGGTCACTGTAAAATATACCGATGACAATAAGATTGATGGTATCCACACCATAGTTATTTCCACTCAGCACGATGAGTTTATTTCCCCAACTAGTGACACGCCACAAGCACAAAAAGAAGCTGAAGATGCCATGTTGACTAAGATTAAGAACGATATTCTGGAGCACGTAGTGCCACATGTAATACCTCAGGAATATTTAAAAGACACTGTTTATCATATCAACCCTACCGGTAAGTTTATCATTGGTGGTCCTCATGGTGATGCCGGCCTTACCGGCAGAAAGATAATTGTCGATACTTATGGGGGCAAAGGTGCTCATGGTGGCGGTGCATTTTCCGGTAAAGATGCTACCAAAGTTGACCGAAGTGCCGCATATGCATGCCGCCATATAGCTAAAAACCTAGTGGCTGCAGGAGTAGCCAGGGAAATACTGGTTCAAGTTGCTTATGCCATTGGTGTAGCAGAACCGGTGTCTCTGACAGTAAATACCTATGGGACCAGTCAAGTAAGTCTTAATGATCCGGAAATTGCGGAGAAAACGTCTCAAATATTTGATATGAGACCAAAAAGCATCATAGAGCGATTTGGATTGACCAACCCAATTTTCTTCGAAACCGCTGCGTATGGCCATATGGGCCGTAGTCCAAAATTAAAACCTGTAACTCTTCAAAATATAGAGACAAGAATCATTGAGTCAGGTGAAGAAGTTATCAAGAAGACTATCAACACCGAAGTCGAGTGTTTTACCTGGGAAAAGCTTGATTACGTCTCACAGGCCAAAAAAGCATTTGGATTGTAAGCCTATTTTTGGTTGATATTGGCTTTTCTGGGTTTTGTTTTCTCCTTGTATCTTTTGAGTTGTCTTGACATACGATCCAGGGCCAGGTCTATAGCCGTTTCAAAAGTATTTGAAGAGTCTTTTGCAAATAATTGTTGACCTGGGATATTGATCTTTAACTCCACAGATTTATTTCCAAATACTTCCTTTTTATTTAAATGGCTTTTTTCAAGCCGCAAAGTGACTTCTCCATCAATAATACGGTCATGAAAAGTATCCAGTTTATCAACCTTTCTTTGAGCGTAATCCAATAATTTTTGAGTGGCATCAAAATGAACGGTGTGCATGCGTAAAATCATAGAACCTCAGTTTTGTTATGGTTATGCTTTAGGATGTGACTGATTGAATACTTCCTTCAGTCTTTCAATAGAATTATGGGTATACACCTGCGTTGAAGCCAGACTACTATGCCCAAGTAGTTCTTTTACTGCATTTAATTCTGCCCCCTTGTTCAGCAGGTGGGTAGCAAAAGTATGGCGCAATATATGTGGGCTTTGTTTATCCAACGAACCTAACGACTTTAAGGCTTTGTTCACGATCCTGTAAATTAGCATCGGGTAACTCTGCCTTCCACTATTGCTAACGATTAAATAGGGGGAGTAGTTATCCGGAAATTCCTTCTTTTTTTGTGTTTGATAGTTTAAAATTATAGGAATCAGCGGTTTGGGTACTGGAATTATTCTTTGTTTATTTCTTTTTCCTAATACTTTTACCTGAGCCTGACCCACATCTATATCACATTCCGGCAGATTAACCAATTCCGATAAACGTGTGCCGGTTGAATAAAGAAATTCCATTACCAGTTGATCCCGCAGGCCACTGAATCCATCGGCGTATACCATCCTATCCAGTACTTTGATTAACTCCGCCTCTTTTACAAACACAGGCAGGGGTTTTTCAGCCTTTAACATTTTAACCTTATATGTAGGATCTTGCTGGACCAAGTGGTGACGAAGGCAATATTTGTAGTAGGACCGTATAGAGGCAATCTTTCTATTTATGGTGTTGGCTGATAGTCCAGATTGTACCATTTGTATCAACCAGCCCCGGATGTGCTGATGCTCTGCCTGTTCAAGCGTTATCGATAATCCTCCGTTTTGAAGAAAGGCAGTGAATTGACTGAGGTCGTTACTGTAGGATTTAAGGGTATGATGACTATACCGCTTTTGAAATTCCAGGTATTTTAGAAAAGAAGAAACCATTAAGCTTGACTTGAGTACAACCTCCTCAAATAAACTTAATGATTATGTGATTAAAAAAAAAGTTAATAATTTTCCTGAGCGTACATCTTTTGACGATATGCCGCTTTAAGCTTTTGCATTCTATTTCTTACTGAAGGCTTGACAAAATGAGTACGACCGCGTAATTCTTTCAACACTCCGGTACGCTCAAACTTCTTTTTGAAACGTTTTAACGCCCTATCTATGGACTCGTTGTCTTTAACATTCACTATAATCATCAATTCCTATATTTATCGGGATGCAAATTTAAACAAAACCCATAAATAAACAAATGTTATCATTGCAGTATATCTCGTGCTATTACTATTTTTTGTATTTCAGAGGTGCCCTCCCCTATGGTGCATAGCTTGGCGTCTCTATAGTATCTTTCCACGGGGTAGTCTTTGGTGTATCCGTAACCTCCAAATATTTGCACTGCTTCATTCGCAAGTTTTACCGCAATTTCTGATGCGAAATATTTAGCCATTGCTGATTCCTTGCGTACTCTTTTATTATTGTCTTTCAGCTCAGCAGCTTTAAAGGTCAAAAGACTGGCGACTTCTAGTTCGGTAGCCATTTGGGCCAGCTTAAATGATATTCCCTGAAAATTAGCGATTGGTTGGTTGAACTGATGTCTTTCTTTGGAATATTTAATTGAAGCCTCCAAAGAAGCTTTGGCAATTCCAATACTTAAGGCTGCAATTGAAATACGGCCACCATCAAGTACTTTTAATGACTGGATAAACCCTTCACCTTCTTCCCCAAGCCTATTTGCATCAGGCACCCTGCAATTGTCAAATATCATTTCACTGGTTTCTGAGGCCCTCATTCCCAGTTTGTTTTCTTTACGTCCACCTGTAAATCCCGAGGTTCCTCTTTCAACAACCAATGCTGTCATCCCATGACTGTCGCCGAGTACTCCAGTGCGTACAATTACTACTGCAATATCACCGGAATTTCCATGGGTTATAAAATTCTTGGAGCCATTGATAATCCACTCAGAACCATCTTTTTCAGCTACCGTTTTCATATTGGCAGCATCTGATCCAGTATTTGGTTCAGTAAGCCCCCAAGCCCCAATAAACTCTCCAGTTGCCAGCTTAGGCAACCATCGTTGCTTTTGTTGCTCGTTGCCAAATTGCAGTATGTGTCCGGTACAGAGGGAGTTGTGTGCAGCTACTGACAAACCTATGGAACCATCACATTCAGATATCGCAGATATCGCAGTGACATATTCCGTATATCCGAAACCAGATCCATGGTATTTTTCTGGGACCAAGATGCCCATTAGCCCCAAGGCTCCTAATTTTTTAAACAATGGCACTGGAAACTCCTGGGACTCATCCCACCGCTTCTGATGGGGTGTAATCTCCTTAGCGGCAAAATCCCGGATCATGTCGGCAATCATTAATTGATTTTCGTTCAATGAGAAATCCATAGCGATCTATAATTTTAACCCGGATTATGCACTAGAAATCTATTCCGAGCCTTAACTGACTACGCCAAAGGCGTCCCGTTGGGGAAATCTAGGCACTTCCTCTATTTTTCCTACTCACCATAGCGGTGCTATGTTTCCGTTGCAAAAATCTGTGCGAGTGCCTATCTAACAGCCATTTAAGGCTCTCACTACGAAGTCTAA
>QIMC01000390.1 GCA_003232185.1 Flammeovirgaceae bacterium
TCCCAAGGGTTGGGCTGTTCGCCCATTAAAGTGGCACGCGAGCTGGGTTCAGAACGTCGTGAGACAGTTCGGTCCCTATCTGTTGTGGGCGCAAGAAGCTTGCGAGGGTCTGTCCTTAGTACGAGAGGACCGGGATGGACCAACCTCTGGTGTACCGGTTGTGGTGCCAACTGCACCGCCGGGTAGCTAAGTTGGGCAGAGATAAGCGCTGAAAGCATCTAAGCGCGAAACTCACCTCAAGATGAGGCTTCTTTATAAGGGTCGTTAGAGACGATGACGTAGATAGGTTGCAGGTGTACAGTCAGAGATGGCATAGCCGAGCAATACTAATTACCCGTAAGCTTTTAAATAAGGATTTACCACGTGCAATTTTTAATAACGTTACTCCAGTTACTTCCATGTCAAAGAAATTGATTCACGCCACCGAGCGTGAGACTCACCGTAAGGGTGAGTAAAGCCCGCCTTCGCCAAGGCTATGGCGGGTAAAGATTATATGGTGTCCCGTCCCGATAACTATCGGGAATCGGGAGGCGCCGGGGTCCACCCCTGCCTTTGGCAGGCAGGTCTATCATTCCGAACAGTTCGGAAGGTATACCAGGGATGCCCTGGGAGCTGTAAACCAAAGATTATATGGTGATTATTGCGCCGGGGTCCACCTCTCTCCATTCCGAACAGAGCAGTTAAGCCCGGCCGCGCTGATGGTACTGCCTTCACCGGTGGGAGAGTAAGTCGTCGCCAGCCTTTATTAAAGGGTACTACTGAGAAGTAGTGCCCTTTTTTATTGCCTCCACAAACTAACTTCTTTAAAAAATCGTTCCATAGCTGTGCCTCCGCTAAAGCTATGGCGACACGCGGAATGGCTATGTGCATATTTTTTGTCCCGAGTACTCGGGACCTGGGAACAAAAATACCTGCGACTTATACCACACAGTACACTGAACTTAACACTAAAATGTAATCAGTTAAGGCTCAAAATGAATTTCTAATACATAATTCGGTTAAAATAGTATGCTGTACCTGTATTTATCCTTCGTCAAACGAGTTCCTTATTCTTCGGTTGTTTTGATATGCTTATGCTGGTGGATTTTCCGATTTTTACTTATAAATGCTAACATCTGTCCTGTATATTACCGATGTTTGTACAATGCTACTAAAAGATCTGCACAATTTATTCCTGATATCGGGGCTCCTTTTAGCGGTATCATGTTCTACACCTGAGCAACCGGAGTTTATTAATATAAAAGATCTCAAGGTTCATGAATTTACTGATGAACAGATAACACTTACAGGTGTAGCCATACTTTTTAATCCCAATAGATACTCTATTACCGTAAAAGAAATTGATATTTCTGTTCAAGTAAATAATCATGCGATTGGGAAAGTAAAACAAATTGGCGAAGTCAAAGTCCCTTCTAATTCTGAATTTGAGGTCCCGCTAAATGTCACTTTTGCCCCCCAAGATGTTTACGACAACCTCCTAAGCGGCTTAATTAACTATATAATGAAAGGTAAGTTCGCGGTACACTATACTGGATATATACGAATAAAGGTGTCTGGCTTGGTTTTTAAAGTAGCTGTAGATCATAAGGGAAATGTAAAGATCTAGGTCAACCTACCACTACTTTACTTAAATTCTCCAGTACTAAATATTCTTGAGCCAATTGCCGGATTTTTATACTGTCAATTTCCATTATAGTTTGGACATAATTCTGATAAAAGCTATAGTCCAGTCCGCCATAATGAATGGTTTTAAACTTATCAGCCAGGGCAAAAGGGGTATCTGTTTCAGATATAAATGTGCCCAGCATGTAGTTTTTTACCGTGTCAAGTTCTTCGTTTGAGACCAACTCATTTTGCAGGATCTTGATTTCTTTTATAATTTCATTAATAGTTTGATCTCTGAATTCTTTTTTCACTTCTGTACTGATAACTAACATACTGTTGTGTTTGAGACAACTAATTCCAGAATGTATGCCATATGTGTACCCCTTATCTTCTCTGATATTACGCATCAATCGGGAACCGAAATAACCTCCAAGAATCTCGTTTACTACCAGTATAGCATTGAAGTCAGGGTGGTGGCGATTAATAAATGTCATTCCCATCCGTACTGAGGATTGCAAGCTTTCCTCTTTTTCTATTAGCAAACTCGATGGGTTATATTTATATGGCAATACTGTAGATTCTAATCGAGAAAATTTTGGAATTTGACCAATTAACTCATTGATCCTTTTCAGATCATCTTCGGTCACCTTTCCTGCAACTACTATTTCGAAATTCCCTTCCAGTTGCTTAGTATAGAACTCAGAGACCAGCTCAGCTGTGGTATTGTCAATATCTTCGCTATTCAAAGATCTTCCGTATGGATGCTCTTTCCCAAATACGTTTCCAGTAAATTTTTGAGCAGCAATGAAGCTGTTCTTTTCAAGGTCCACCAATAATTGTTGCTTCTTCAGCTGTTTTATATTTTGGAGTTCAGCATCTCTGAAGGCAGGCTTACTGATAATTTCTACGATTACTGGTAACAAAGTAGCAAGGTGCTTGGTTAGCAGGTGGATAGACAGGGTAATGCGGTCAAATCCTGGGATCACTTCCACAAAAGCACCTAGGTTATCAAATACCATAGAAACTTCTTGCGCTGATTTCGATATGGTACCCTCTGTGAGCATTTTTCCAGTGAAATAGCTAAGACCGGGTTTGGTTTCGAACCATTTTCCTGCCTTGAAAATGATTTCCAGTCGCATCACTGGTTGTTGTCCAGCATTTAAGTAAAACAAGGGAACCCCATTGTTCAAGCACACTTCTTTTGCCTCTTGAAGTGATACCTGATCAATTGGTTGTATGATCGGGGCAATTGTTCTATCCGGCATAAAAATGCTGGCTAGTGTTAAGTTCAGTGTACTGTGTGGTATAAGTCGTAGGTATTTTTGTCCCTAGGTCTTCGAGTACTCGGGACAAAAAATATGCACATAGCCGCCATTCCGCGTGTCGCCATAGCTTTAGCGGAGGCACAGCTACGTAAGTATTTTTTAAAGAAGTATGGGGCAAAAAGAGCAAGACTTGGTTTGGCTAAAGTATGCTTAACTTAACACTAGCTGTCAAAGTTGAATAATAAACTGAATCTAAGGGTTTCAGCAAGCGGATGTTCTTGCTCAGTAGGGATTAAATAGGCAAAATCAAGCCCGAATACCTGGTACCTGAAACCTAAACCTATGGTAAAATATTTCCTGTTTCCTTTATTTTGGTTCTCGTAGAAATAGCCAGCACGGGCTGCAAACAGGTCATTGTACCAATACTCGGCTCCTATAGAAATCATAACCTCTTGCATTTCTTCACTAAACCCATCGGGTGCGTCAAAAAATGAACCAAACATTCCGGAGATTACGCCGCGGTTGGGATCCTTTCCTTTTGAAATTTCAGGATCTCCATTTGGATCAAATACAATATCTCCATTTTCGTCAGTTTCATAGATTGGAGGAGTTGGAACCATTAATTTGTTGAAATCCAAGGATAATGTAATGGTATTATACGCATCGAAGTTAGCCGTCCACGCTGTTCCCAATCGTAAATTCGTGGGTAAAAAATCTTTGGTTTCATTATTTAGATAAGAGATCTTACCTCCAATGTTGGAAATAGATCCTGCAAATGAGATACTGGAAGTACTGGCACCCATTTGGAGGTCAGTTTTGTAATACACTGCAATATCTCCTGCAACTGATGTACCGGCCTTGACATCACTTCCTAAAGAAGCAATGTTTTGACTGATATTGCTATGAATAAATCGTAGACTAACTCCCACTCCAAGCTTTTCACTCAATTTACGTGAATAGGTGCCCCCTAATGACCATTCACGGGGTCGTACACTTCCATTTGAGACACCATTATCATTGAACAGGTCTATATCCCCCAAATCAAAGTATCGTAATTCCATACCTACTGCTTGATCATCTGATAACTTGTAGTAACCTGATAGGTAAGACAAGGACATGTCGTTTACGATTTTGCCTAACCAAGGAGTATAGTTTAAAGAAAACCCCATCTTCTTTTCTGCAAACGCCAGTTTCCCAGCATTCCAAAAAATGGCATTCGCATCTGCGCTGAGCGCCGATCCGGCATCTCCCATGCCTGCCGCTCTGGCATCAGGAGTAATTGACAAAAACCCGACTGCGGTGGTAATAACTCTTCTGGTGGTGTCTTGCCCTACAAATTGACCAAAACTAGAGTGAATTGAACCTAATTGTATCAATCCAAGAATTGCACCAAATATTAATTTATTATTCATTCCTATTCTTTTCAGGATCACAAATTTAATCATTTTATTAATATCATTTTTCTATTTTCGATATTTTTGTCACTACTGGTCAATGATTTAACAATCACCTGATATAGATAAATACCCCTTTTTAGCTCAATCCCATTACTATTAGTGCCATTCCAGGTGGTACCTTCTATAGAGGACGGACTATTTTCATAATTAGTCAAAATTTGATGTACAAGCTTACCCTGCTGATCAAATATTCGAACCTCTACCTCTAATGTCGCTCCTGGTTGATTGTGGTCTATAAGAAAAGTAGTAGATTCTCTAAAGGGGTTTGGGTAATTCAATACCCGGCTTAACTCTAGTCTGTCACCATCAAAAACATAAAAGTCCAGACTTGCGTCATTCGAATTATTATATACATCCCAAACTTTCACATTTATGGTTTGTTTCCCTTCATCTAAATCATCAATAGGGTAACGCACCCAACCACTTTGATAACTATCTAAATCAGCCGTAAAAAAATCATTCAGAACAAACTCTTTTTGGGAGTTTAGTAACGCTGATATATCTTGTCCAATTCCTATATTTGAGATATTTATTCCGCTTTTATCAGTTATCCTGGCTAAGAGCACTGTGCTATTCCCAGTAGATCCTCCATCAACAAATGAAGTATCGTCCATAAATAACGTGATTTGGGGCGGTACATTGTCTAAAGGGGCATTATTATTACTTCCGCCAATGATAAATGAGTTTGTAGCTCCGCCTGCATCCTCTAACCCATTGGAACTGAGAGCATATAGACTGATTTTCCCTTGACCTGTCTGATAATTAATATTTTTAGGAACCACAAAATTTACCTCGAATTGCCCGGATTTAATACTAGCCTGTCCCCTGAAGATTACACTGTTCCGCTCCTTGAAAGTGAAGGTTCGCCCTCCCTCGCTTCCCAGTGTTTCGGTAGTAGTTTCTTTATCAAAAACCGTTATTTCTGCCGTACCTTCATAATTCAGTATTGGCTCTCCTGCCTCATTGGTAACTGTTCCCTTCATTCGTACCATACTGAGTGCGTGAACAGTATCTCCAGCAGCTAATCCATCCGCTGCAATTTCAGTAATTCTCAGGTTTTTCCTGGGATAAGACAACTTCATAGAAGGGTCACCTAAAAGAGCAAAATTGCGATTGGCGACTATAGCATAACTATCATTTTTGGTGTATTTAAATATATCTCCCAGTGTGGGATATCCGGAGTCCGTAAGCTCCAGGGCAATTTCATAAAAGGCCCTGTTTAATATGAAATTTTTGCTGGCAAATACAGGACGTGCAGTGGTTACCAGTCCTATCGCACCTCCTTGTGGATTAATAATTAGTTTTTCAGCTCCTGATATCCGTTTTGGGTCATCATGCCTCCCAAACTCACAGGTTGCAGTAACAAATAAGGGCAATCGATCAAAGTTGTCCCAGCTATCGATCATTTGATGATCTAGAATGGTTTCATCTGCCCATCGAAATTCACTGCCGTGACCAGTGTAATTGATTATCAATGCTCCTTTTTTAATGGCTTCTTCAATGGCCTGATTAACAGCATCTGCTGATTCGCCATTAGGTGTTTGATCCTGAGGGAATGCATCCATGTAAATTTTATGGACATTGAAGTCTTGATTGGAGGTATCAACCATAGTGGCCAATCGGTCAGCATCTCTTTGATGAAGATTAAAATCTCCGTCATCTGCTACGTAATAAATATCCTGACGCCAAGAACCCAGAGTTGCGGGACTGGAAGCGTAATGAATCAGTTTGTCTACTACTCCT
The DNA here is from genome assembly GCA_003232185.1 of Flammeovirgaceae bacterium. Classification (GTDB taxonomy): domain Bacteria; phylum Bacteroidota; class Bacteroidia; order Cytophagales; family Cyclobacteriaceae; genus SZUA-3. The sequence continues at coordinate 6,071 of QIMC01000390.1, forward strand.
CGGGCCTCCTGTACTGTAGTGACTGGTAAACGCCCTACGCTGATATCCAGAATATGCCCTCCTACACCCGATAACTCCTCCGACCAGATGCCTTCATCTTCATCTAAGAACCCAAAGTAGTCGTCTGAGTTGTGGCTATATATTGGATCCACCGAGTTTCGGGATTGATAAGTTGGGACATAGTTGGTATTGTTTTGGATAATGTTCTTGTAATCAAATGAACATCGCCCAAATAGTAGTAAATATTTTAGATCAGAACTCCTCTGATACAGATACCTGGCAAAATCCCTAATAGCTGTGACATCTTGCCCCCCTGAACTAAATTCATTATAGATTTCCTGAGGTGTGACCACTTGTACTTCCAAGAGATCGTTTTGAGTACGAAAAGCTGCAAGTCTTTCAGCTTCGATTGTAAACATAGGGTGCGCAACTATTAGCAGATTAGGAACCCGCATTCCGTGCAGATCCTGGTTGGCAACAGGTTGCGAAGCCAATGGCAACGGAAAATCACTACCTGAAAACACCACATATTCCTTTAGAGACTGAGTAAGAGCTCCAAATTTTGCTTGGTTTTCGGCCAGGGTAAATTCCTGTATAACCGAGTTTCGGGGATCACTAATATCCCAAATTACGGTTTCTTGATTAACATTATTTATCCGAAAGGTGCTGGTGGTATTATTCAAGCCGGCGGGAGAACTGAAGAAAGTGACAGAACCGTACTGTTCTAGGGGGCTTTCATAGGATACCATTAGATTGTCGAACAGGCCATTCCCTGCAGCGCTGAAGGAGACTCGAATGTCGAAGGACCCCTGCTGATTAACTTGACTTTGGTCGACCACCAGGGTATCGGTTGCTACCACTCCTTTGTCATCGTAAATACCAGACCCTACTCCAGAAACTTCAATGAATCCGATATTTGATCCGTTAAGGCTGAAACTGAAGTTGGCTTTTTCCTTACTGCGATTAAGCACGGTAGAGATGACCTTAACAGATGTACCCTGCGTTAGCGGGGGGATATCCGAAAAATGTATATCCAAAGCTTTTGAAGCACTAACCAGTTCTCCATACCATTCCCGGCCAGAACTTAAAATATTGCGAAGTTCTGACTCATGATAAGCATAACCAATATAACTGCTAACTATAGGGTGGTCATTGCCCTTGTTGGTCACTATTTCCATTCGTTTGCCAGGCTGACTACCTATAGTGAGAAAGTAATAGACAGTATCTGCGTAGAGGTTTTTTTGATAAACCAAGTGTCCATCGTTGTTAATGAACTCCAGGTTTGGACCTTCAGCAAAGAATAAAAGGTAATCAGCTGGATCGAATGAGTCATCATCTAAACCTACGCTGTAAAATGCGCTTTCTTGAAGATCATCTGGCCTGCTGGCTTGATTGCTCTGAGGCAACATACCTCCACCTTGACCAAAAATCTGAATATTATCCGTTTTCAAGGTTGCCGGGTTAAATCCTGCATTTTTTAGGGTTTCAAAATCTACTTTATAGATTCCTTTTGAAGTGACTCCCAACTTCACCCACTGACCTGAAGCCAATACCGATGAATTCTGAGCCACTACCGTAAAGCTCAGGCAGCACAGTATTACTATATGATAATATTTTAAGGCACTAAGGGAATTCATTGTTTTTTAACTAAGCTGACTGTCAACGTCGTTGATATTGCCACATAAAAGACAATACCAAGTACAACAACATGATCACCGGAATGGCAGTAATTCCCATTGCCAGGCCAGTAATCAACGAGATCAAAATTAGGATATACCTGTATTTATTGTCGGTCCAACCTAAATTTTTAAATTTGAAACCAAACAATCTGATTTTCGACACCAGTAGGTAGCATAAAATAGCCAGCATCAAAAGCCAAAAAGTCGGGTTTTCTAACCCAAGACGTAATTTTTCACTATTTTGGTAAATAAGAGCAGGGAAACTGCTAATGAACAAAGCGATTGCCGGAGTGGGTAACCCAATAAAATTAATACTCTGCTCTGAGTCAATATTAAACCTGGCCAATCGCAGGGCAGAAAACAAGGTCAGTGCAAATGAAAAATATGGCCAGGGGTCAGGTAAATAAGCTGAGCTGAGGGAGTAGAGGATGGTTGATGGCAATAAACCAAATGATATGAGGTCAGCCAAGGAATCCAATTGCTTTCCTATGTCCGAAGAAACTCCAAGGCTCCTGGCTACTAATCCATCAAGTAGATCAAGCACTGCACAAATCCAGATCATGTATACCGCCAACTGGATTTGAAGATTCAAAGCCCAGACAACCCCCAAACAGCCACATAGCAGATTGGTAAGAGTAATCAGATTAGGTAAAAAACGTAAAGGGCTCTCTTTGACCATTCTATACAATTGCACAAAAAGGATTGGTTCTTTTTTCTTGGCCCACAGTAGTTGATGGCCCATGACCAGAATACACAATTACCTCATCAGGCAATGAAAACATCTTTTCATGGATGCTCCTAATCAATGTCTGATAGTCACCTCCGGGCAGGTCCGTACGTCCGATACTGTTTTGGAAAAGAACATCGCCTCCAAAACATACCTTGGAGTCGTCATGATAAAACGCAAGATGCCCCGGAGAATGGCCCGGCATCAAAAGTACCTTTAATACTGTATTTCCAAACTTCAGAGTACCTGGTGATTTAATAAAGATATCAACATCAGTTTCCTGATATTTTGGAAATCCATAATTAGGGGCATAAACCTTTACCGAGGCCAATACTTCCATTTCTCCTTCGGGGATCGCCAAGGGGACCTGATACTTGTCTTTTACGTATTGGTTTCCCAGAACATGATCAATATGGCAATGTGTATTGACAACCTGAGTGATTTTGATTTTATTATCGCTGATAAATTGGGATAAAGCATGTTGTTCTGGTAGTTCATAGCATCCTGGATCCAAGACTATACCCTCACCTGTTTCATCATATATCACATAAGTATTCTCCTGAAATGAACCGAAAACAAAGGACTCTGACTTTAACATGTACCTGATAAATGATTGATGTAAATTTGTGTAATAATTAGCAAATATCCACATCACATACTTTAATTTGGTGCATGACATGGGATTACTTCATAGTAGGCCAGGGTCTGGCAGGGTCAATTTTGGCATACAAATTGCTCAAGCATGGTCTAAAGGTATTGGTATTCGATGACCCGGGTTTACTAAAATCAAGTACGGTTGCTGCTGGGATTTACAATCCGTTTACTGGCAGAAAACTGGTCAAGACATATATGGCTGATCAACTTTTTCCATATCTACTGAGCTTTTATAAGGATCTGCAGCGGGAAATGGGGGTTCAATTACTTTATGAGTTACCTATGTACAGGCCTTTTCTTTCGGTGGAGGAACAAAATGAATGGGGAGCTCGATTGTTTGAGGATGGTTATAGTCAATATATTAATGGTATCATAAAGCCAACCGAGGCACTTAATCAAGTGGTAAACCCTATGGGGGGATTGATGTTAAGAAAATCCGGATTCGTTGACACAGCAATATTGATCAATTCAATGACTGAACTTCTCAAGCAGCACAGCGCTTACCGATCCGAGCGATTTTTGTATCAAGAACTTAAATTATCTGAAGACCAGGTGGAGTACCAAAGCCATTTGGCAAGGAAAGTGATATTTTGTGAAGGTCCATCATTGGGTAATAATGTATTTTTCAATTGGTTGCCGCTAATACCCGTAAAAGGAGAATTACTTGAAATTGAGCTCCAGGAGCCACTAAACTGTATTGTTAATCGAGGAGTATTTATTCTACCGGTAAATGGCAGTCACTGTAAAGTGGGATCAACATTTGATCATGAGCACCTTAACTGGAAAGTAACTGAAAAGGCCAAGATCCAGTTACTTCAAAAGTTGAACAAGTTGATTAGTATTCCTTATCGTGTAACAGGACATACTGCTGGTGTCAGACCGGCATCTGCTGACAGGAGACCGTTCATTGGTTTGCACCCCAAGCACGAACCTTTAGGTATATTTAATGGTTTAGGAACCAAGGGTGTTTCATTGGCTCCTCATTTTGCAGAGGAGTTTTTTAATTATTTGGAGGGAGGGAAGCCTTTGGCTAAGGATGTGACTATTAGTCGCTATTTTTCTTTATATTACAATAAAAATTAATCCAATTTATGGCGCTCAGATCTATCTTATGCTCTGTGCTGGTAGTATTTTTTGTCTGCATTTTCGAAGATTCCAAAGGGCAGGATTACACCGGTGATTTTGGAAAGAACAGGGTACAATACAAGAGATTCAACTGGCATTATTACAGCTCGGATAATTTCGATGTGTACTTTTATGAAGGCGGCAAACAAAATGCTAAAAAAGCTGCCGAGTACCTGGAAGATGAATACGACCGCATCACCCAAGATGTACTAGGGTATGCCCTTTATTCTAAGGCGAAAATATTTATCTACAATTCTATTTCTGATCTGCAACAAAGCAATATTGGTATAAACAACAAGGACTTTACTTCCAGTGGCCAAACTGATTTCGTGAAGCCTCAAGTGGAAGTTGCCTATCCGGGAGACGCTGTAGAATTCAAGCAAGAGTTAATTTTTCAGGTTTCTAAACTGCTTATCCGTGATATGATGTATGGAGGTAGCTTAACGGAGATGTTTCAAAGCTCATACCTGTTTAACCTCCCGGACTGGGTAATTGATGGAGGTGCGCTATTCATTACCAATGGCTGGTCGGTGGAGATGGACGATTACATGCGGGACTATTTCGAGACCAGGAAATTCAAGAAGCTAGGTAAACTTGGAGGAAAGGAGGCAGCTTTAGTTGGGCAGTCAATTTGGAATTATATCGCAGAAAATTATGGGCTTAACAATATCTCGAATATTTTAAACCTGACCCGAATCAATCGCAGTGAAAAAAATAGCATAATCTATACTTTGGGTATAACCTATGATCGTTTCATCGCTGAATGGATGGCCTATTATGTAAACATGGCTGATCAGGTGAATGTTAGCTATCAGACTCCCAACAAGGGCTTTGCAATTCTTGGCGAGAATAAGAAGGGCTTGATCTACAATCAAGCAAAAATAAGTCCTAATGGAAACATTCTGGCTTATTCTACCAATTTCAACGGTAAACATGAAGTTCGAATTAGAGACTTAACATCGGGGCGCGAAGAAACCGTTGTGAGAGGGGGCTATAAAGTGATTAATCAAGAGGTGGACGAGGATATTCCACTATTATCCTGGAAAGACAATAACACTTTGGGTATAATTAATGTTGATAAAGGTAACTATCAATTAATTCTACATGATATTGGCTCAGGAAGGTCTCAAAAACGAACCTTAAAGAAAATCACTCAGATAAAAGATTTTGAATTTCATGAGAACGGAAAGACAGCTATTGTAAGTGCAGATAGTAAAGGGCAGAATGACCTGTTTCTGCTTTCTTTGAGCAAAAACTCTTTAAGAAGGATTACTAATGATTCTCATGATGATTTAAATCCCAAGTTCTTGCCCGGCACCAACAATGTGGTCTTTTCATCTAATCGAACCAACGATACCTTAAAAAGAGAATCTCTCAAACTTAAAGATGTAGAGTCGAATTTTAATCTTTTTATACTCAACCTGGATTCACTGAGTAACGTACTGCACCGGGTAACCAATACATTGAGTCACGATATTCAACCGATGCCTCAAGACACTAATGTAATACATTACATTAGTGATCAAAAAGGTATATACAACCTGTATAAATATGAATTAAGTAGCAAACTGTATACTCAAATATCCAAGCTCTCCAAAAGCATTAAGCATTATGACATCAATTTCAGAAAGGGTTCAATGGTCTATGTGATAAACTTTGCAGGAGCGGATCAAATCTTCTATCAGGGAAATTTCAATCTGAACCAGAATAACTTTACCCCTCAAACTCGACGCCAGGAGATTAAGCAGGCCTTGTTTGTTTCCGGTCGAATAAGGGACCGTAAACTACGGGAGCTTGAACAATTAGAGAATGATCCTGGGCTCCAGGATACGTTAAAACTTGATCTATTCCAACCTACAGACAGCATCTCAATGGATGACACAAGCGAGCCCACTGGTGCAATTGATACTGACAATTATGTATTCGATACGGATGTCTTGGAGGGTATTAATCAGGAAGAAGAGGAGCCTAGTTCTATTTTGCAAAATTTCAGAAGGTTATCCAGAGAAAGTGAAATTAACGGCCCTTTTAATTACGAACCTCGAGTGGGATTCGACAACATTGTTTTTTCCTGGGTAATAGATCCGTTAATTGGATTTGGTATTCAAGCGGAAGTTACAGTCAATGATCTATTAGAAAACCATAAGTTTTATGGTGGGGTATTGGCAACCACCGATCTCCGAAGTGGTAGCTACTACGGAGAGTATCATTATTTAAAAGATCGCCTGGATTACCATGCGGGGTTCAGTCGACGGACTGTTTACCGAACTATCAATGACCCTATTGACGATTTTGACATCAAATATGTTAAGAGCAGGGTGGAGATTGGGGCCAGTTACCCCATAAATATCAGGAGTAGAATTAGAGTTACACCATTTTACACTGGAACCAGATCATATGACCTGGACCCCGATAAATTGAGTTTTCCTCCAGGAACTCCAGGCCAACAGGATCCTGCTGATACCAAACGCGATTATTTTGGGGGTCGGTTGGAGTATGTATACGACAATACGGTGGTGAATGGATTGAATTTCGAAGGGACCAGGCTCAAGGCCTTTTTTGAACATTATGAAAGTTTCAATAACAGCCAATTGAATTTTAATACCTTTAAAATTGATGTTAGACATTACTATAAAATTCATCGGGATTTAATATTTGCCGGCCGGTTGTTCTATGCGCGTTCCTTCGGAAATGACCCCAAAGATTTTTTGCTGGGGGGGATGAGCAACTGGATGTTTAACGATACGGATAATGAAAATAATGAAGGAGATCCGTTAAATGATCCAGTTGATAAGGACAACAGTGACATACTTTTTGTTGAGTATGTAACTAATATGCGGGGATTCGACTACAATAAATTTAGCGGAAATAATGCATTGTTATTTAATGCGGAACTAAGGTTCCCAATAGTCAAATTTTTCAATAGTGGCCCAATCGCATCAAACTTTTTTCGAAACCTACAACTAATTGGGTTTTATGACTTTGGCTCTGCTTGGACTGGCAATAGCCCTCTGGCCGATGAAAATAGTCTGAACACAGAGATTATTGAGGCAGGTAACTTTAGGGCCAGAATCAATAACTTTGGAAGTGCCTGGCTGGCTAGTTATGGAACAGGTATCCGAACAGTACTGCTCGGATACTACCTGAAATTTGATGTAGCCTGGCCAATAGAAGATTTCGAAGTTGGCTCTCCCAAATTTTACCTTACCCTTGGATATGATTTTTAAGACATTGGCATTCCTTGGATTTCAGGAAGAATAATTTGTATATTCCTTTCAAACCTTCAAATATTTTATGATCAAGTCGATGACGGGCTATGGTACGGCTCAGCTAGAAAATGACACACTTAGCATATCTGTGGAAGTGAAGTCACTGAACTCAAAGTATCTGGATACAATGATTAAACTTCCCAAAGTATTTTTTGATAAGGAAGTTGATGTCAAGAAATTCGCTACGGAAAAATTGGAAAGAGGCAAAATCGCGGTAGTCATAAATTACCAGAGGAAGGACTCTGAAGTCGCTAAAATTTCCATCAATGAAAAGTTACTAAAGACGTATTATAAGAAGTTGAAAAATATTGCATCCGAAGTAGGGGCTCCTACTGATGGATTGTTAAAAATGGTCCTGGAGTTTCCAGAAGTGATGAGAGCAGAAGAGCCAAAGGATAAGCTACAAGATGATTGGCAACGGGTGAAGGATATAATACTTGAAGCGATCAACAAATGTGAAGAGTTTAGGGTCACAGAGGGTGCCACGCTAAAGAACAAATTGGTGATTTATATAGATAAAATTGAGTCCTATCTGACAAAGGTTGACAAAATGGATCCCTTACGTACTGAGGCAATTAAAAAGAGGCTACAAAAACACTTGATGGAGATCGATGGTAACGAAAAATTTGATCCAAATAGATTTGAGCAAGAGATGGTGTATTACCTTGAAAAACTGGATATCAGTGAAGAAAAAGTAAGATTAAAGACACACTTGGACTATTTCCTGGTGATTTTAAGTGAAAATACATCACAGGGTAAAAAGCTTTCATTTCTGAGTCAGGAGATGGGTCGTGAGATCAATACCATAGGATCCAAAGCCAACGATGCAGAAATTCAAAAACTAGTGGTTGGGATGAAGGATGAGCTGGAAAAACTTAAAGAACAACTACAAAATATCCTATAAAAATACCCTGACGAAATCGCCAGGGCTATATTTAATCCTCCTTCGCGTTCACTTGCGTCAACGCTGAAGGAGCTCGGCGGACGAAAAGATTGGTTTTAATTCACTGACGCTTTACGTCGAAATATTAAAATAAATTCAACTTAATACCTCGCATGCTCTGCATCGAGGTAGTTTATTGTGGTGGTATTTCTTTCTATTGCAGTCTAAATATAATTGGTAGCTGCATTCTAACTCGCACCGGGCGACCACGTTGCTTACCAGGCTTCCATTTTGGTGCTCCATTCAACACTCGGATAGCTTCTTCATCACAACCAGCACCAATTCCTTTTAAAACCTTTACTTCAGTTAGTGTTCCGTCTTTGCCTACCACAAATGAAACATAAACTTTTCCCTCAATACCCATTCGTCTAGCTTGGGCAGGATATTTCATTTGTTTTGAAATGTAGCCATAGAAAGCTTTCAGACCGCCTGTAGGTGTAGGTTGATCTTCAACGAATTGAAAGATTTCATCAGCAGCTTCTTCATCAGGAGCTTCTTCAAAAATAACATCTTCAATTACTGTTTCTTCAGTAACTTCAACGTCAAGGTTTACATCGATCTCTTCTTCAATTTCCTCTTCATCAGGAACCTCGATAATTTCCGGAGGTGTTACCTGAGGAGGAGGAGGAGGAGGCTGTTCGGTAATTGGAATATCCTGTAGCTCTTCAAAATCAGCATCTAAACTTCCTAGGTTTACTAAATCGCTGTCATCATAAGACCTCCACTCAAAGGCTGTTACTGCAAATAACAAGCTGAACATCATTCCTATGCTCATATAGAAGCTGGACTTTCTAAAAAGGTCAGCATCTGGGTGTTTTTTGTATTCCATACTATAAAATTATATAAAGGGTAGAATACCCACTAATTCAAATATACGAAAGAAATCATCTACTGTCCAATATCTTTTTTACCAAATGTTGCTAAGCCGTCTAGTTAAGCCTAAAGAAAATAGGTAGCCTCATCCTTGTCTTTACCGGATGGGCTCCTTGCCTGCCTGGATTCCACTTTGGCACCAGACCTATTACCCGAATTGCTTCTTCATCGCAGCCGGCGCCTATACCTTTTAATAGAGTAATATTGGTTATAGTGCCGTCTTTTTCTACTACAAAACTAACATATACTTTTCCTTCAGTTTTCGTACTAATGGCCCTTCTTGGATATTTAATGTGCTCGCTAATAAATTTATAGAAGCTACTCATACCACCTATAGGTTCTGCATAAACTTCTGGAAAATCATACATAATATCCGGTTCTTCATCGATAGGGGCAGCAATGACCAGCTCTTCTATTTTGTCGTCTTGTAAGGTCTCGACATCGAAAATGTGTGGTTCGATGTCGATTTCTACCTCATCAGGAACTTCAATTACCGCACGAGGAAGAATAGGCTTCGGAGGTTGTTGAATGGTAATCGTTATATCAATCAAGTCATCAAAATTATCTTTCAGGTGATAAGGTTCTATCACGATTGCTTTATATGGGCTTTTCCATTCAAAGGCAGTAACTATAAACAGAAGGCTTAACATCAAACCGATACTCATAAAGAACATTGATTTTTTGTACAAATCGGAATTCAGATTTTTCTTTAGTTCCATAAGTCAAGATTTTAGTAGATCAGAGGGTTATACACCCATACTATAAAATACCAAAAAATCACCTGCTTTCCAATAGCTTCATTAGTTTAACAATTCCGAGATAGATAAAATTCCCGGAGATGATACCCACAATATTGGCAATAACATCCAGCCAACTGAAACTCCTGGAAGGGACTAATAATTGCAATGTTTCTAGTAGTAGCCCGTAAGCTGCTAATAAAAGGAAAACCTGGATCAGTCGTCGTTGATGCCGAATACCACTTTTAATAAGTAATAAAAGGCCTAAAGCCATAAACATCAGCGAGTGGGCGAGCTTGTCAAACGAAATATGCCAATCAGGTGACTCTGGAATCCGATGGGATGGGATTAGAGTAAGTATTAAAATAACAATGGCCCACAAGATTGCAGGCCAGTAGGTTTTGACTTTCATTTCTGTTTAAGCACCTATTAACGATGCATATTCCGCTCCACTGATAAGGCCGGTTCGATCATCATCAGAAAGATTAATTCTAATCATCCAACCTTTTCCATATGGATCATTATTCACCTCTTCCGGGGCGTCCGCGAGTGCTTCATTTACCTCTGAAACAATCCCACTCAAGGGCATGAAAAGATCAGATACTGTTTTTACAGCTTCAACAGTACCAAAAATCTCTCCTCTGGCAATTTTTTCACCCTGAGTTTCTATTTCAATGTAAACGATGTCACCAAGCTCTTGCTGAGCGAATTCAGTAACCCCTACCAATGCAGACTTTCCTTCTTCGTCGATTAAAACCCATTCATGATCTTGGGTGTATTTAAGGTTTTCCGGAATATTCATGTACTTTGTTTTTTCAAAAATACATTCTTTTTGGAAATGCAAAAATATTATTGAGCTAAACTGAAACTGATTTGAGTCCCAAATCTGGTAGTGGCCCGTTTGAATGAGTTGGTTACTTTTGGTTCGTTGATGTTTCGTTCGAAATAGAGCTGTAAATTAAGCCGGTCATTCACCACATAACTAATAGTAGGACTTAGTTGGAAGTTTAAGTTACCACTGGTTATGGTATTGGATTCTTCAAGTTTTCGTTGAATGGTCTCGCTCTCACCGATGCTCAAGGCCAGCCTGAAGGTAAGATCGTTTTCGAGGGTAACTGTTTTTCCTCCCATTTTCCAGGGAATTTTAAACCCTTGTTTTCGATAACCGATATCAACTACAAAATCCTGTCTATTTAGTTCCGTAACCTGAGCGTTGGATAACTGAAGGGCTAAATTCCGCTCTTTTCTATATTCAATTCTAAAGTCAAGCCTGCTTTTAGTACGCAAATTTATACCTATTAAGGGTGCAAAACGTTCGGTAATAACTACCTGGTTGATTACATACAGAGGTACCCATTCTCCATTGTCATTAAATATGGATGATAAGGGATAATCCTCTATATCATTATCCAGGGTGATCAAGCTGGGGTCAAGGTATTGCCCTGAAGCTGTGAACCCAATTACATCATAAGTTGAAGTATAGCTGTGGGTTATATTTATGGAAGAGAATACATTAGACCATTTAGGAATTTTGCTCAATCCTGCATAATCAAGTCGCCAGTTGGGCATTGGAGTTCGAGGGAAAGGTGTTAGTTTGATTGAATTAGGATCCTTTCCTGAATAGGCCGCAAGGAAAGCGGGGATCAGAACATCCTGTGATTGTGACCCATAGGATCCCCCAGGGGTAGCATTTTCCGACTCCAGTCGTTGTTGGATAATGCTGATGTTGTTTTCAAATTCATTGAATACCGGGCTTGAATTATCAGATCGGCTTCCATTAAAGGCTGTTTTCAAGGTAAAATATGAAATGCTATAGCTTCCTGTCCGGGTGGGATTAAAAGAGGTAATCGTCTCACGATCGTCATCAAACCGGAATATTTCATTGTAGACTGCTGACTTTAATTTTCGCATGCTCAAATCTATCCGCAGGTCAGGAAGTGGTTCGACCCTTCCAGTAATATTTAAATCAATGGTACTGGATTGACCAAATGGTTGAGTAAGGAATGGGCTGGGTGCCAACCATCCGTTTTCTACAACCTTATCCTTGATTGCAAGACTTTGACTACCCAATACAAATGACCATCCCGGCGCATTAAACCCTTGATCCAGTCCAAACAAGTGGGCATCTGGCATAAATCCGGACAAAATAGTGCCTTCCCGTTTGCTATAAGTCGCATTAACTGACCGCAAGGACATAAATACCCGCATAATTGCTTTTATCAGGCCATTATTTGGTCCAGCCTGTGCCGTTGTGTCATTGGGGTCGGGTCGGGAGCGCCCACGTGCTGGCTGGTTAATATTTTTAAGGAATTGAATTTTGTTATAGAGTTTTACTAAATCTACCCTGCTGGTAATGTTTCGGTCTCGGTTATTCTGAACAATATTACCCAAAGTGTCTTTTTGATTGCCCTCATTGAAAGGATTAAAGGCCCCTGAGGTCCAGGTGTAGTTGACATTATATCCAAGATCTGCATTCAGCCAATCAGTAAAAGGAATCTTATCCAGTGGAAGACGGTAGTTGAGTGCCAAAGTTTGGTCGAAATTCTTTAATCGCCCCATGTCGAACAAATTACTCCTTACCTGTTCACGTTTTTCACTAGTATCAAGCTCACCGTCAGGCTCATCTATTATGGCCAATGCCCGTGCTGAATAGTCCAGAGACAGATTGCGTGACAAGTTCCATCTAAGGTTATAGATGCGACTAAATGTAAAGCTTTTTTCAAAATTTGGATTTATACCATTAGTAGTAAGATTGTTGTTCTCATCCACTCCCCATAGCTGAGTTTTAATAAACCGGCGGTCTACATCGGCTCTAAATGAAAAATTACTAGGCATTAGTGAAATATTAATGTCTTTGATCAACTTCAAATATGGAGAACTGAACGACTCCGAATCCTTTAAAGGCGCAATATTCCATTCTTTAGGACTAAAATTGTAAGATAATGCACCTTTATAGGACTTGTAATAATAAGTTTCCATTTGGAAACTGTGGCGCTTAATATCGCTAAAGGCATAGGTAAGAGAAAAGTTTTCTATATCATACACTCTGGATTTGCCCTCTTCATTGGTTTTAACCTTTCTGACGTTGGTAAAGTTAAGGCTTCTCCGAGTGGTCTTGTCTTGGGCAATTTTACGATACTCTTCCCGCTCAGCTTCGTCACCGATAGAGGCCAGGGAGTTTTCCAGGGTAATATCAGGGTCTCTGGGATCGAATTGGGGGGTGATTGTAGTTGTTTGGTAACTGGCATACATTGGAACATGAAGCCCTAGTTTTTCCGGAAGGAACTTATCCAGGTTTAAGTTTGCAGAAACATCAAATTCAGTGGTTTCTTCACGGGCACGCTCAGAGATTCTATCCTGAATGCTACCAAAACCGAAGGTAGTATGTCGTATCGAAGCACTTACATTTCCAAGATCCGCCAGTTTCATGTTCAGGCTGGCATTTGCTGCCCATCCCGCGGTTTGGTCGAAATCACTTACCCGCAATTCATTGGCCCAAATACAAACAGACTTAGGAGCGCCATCCAAGGATTCCGGGTTTCTTATACCAATCATCATGGCATAGACAGTGGACATATCAGGATTTCCCAAAACCCTGATTCCATGGCGACCTACAATATGAGGTCCATCTTGAGGAAACGGAAGATTGATTTCTGCATTCAATTGGTTTCTAAGGCTTTTTAGTTGATACAACTCATTAATATCCAGGTCGATCTCATTCTCAAGCGGCCATATCTCACGGGAATCAGTGCTTCCATCCGGAGTCATTTTCAAGGGAATTTGAATTTCATAGTAGTTTTGAGTGAAGTCTGTACCTATGCGTAGGAATGCAGTTAGCTCATCATCTTTAGTATCTAGACTTTCGGCATGTAGGAACATCTTGATTCGGCCGTAATTGACCAGATCGAAATCTACATTTTTGAAAACTGCCCGGGCGTCCCGGTCAGGTAAATCCTCTACACACAACTCAATAGATTGCTCATTGAGACGCCTATTAAGCGTGGAGAGATTATCCCGATCCCTCTGAAACCCCGGAGGAACTACATATCCTGGGTTCTTTTCTTCACTAACTACCGAAATAGTAAATCTGGGGTCTTGGGTATCCCTGTCCTCAAAAAACCCTGTTTCTTCCAGGTTTTTATTAAAACGTCGCCATTGACTACCCACCAAATGAAAATCTGCCATACGCAATACCACAGGATCAGTGAAGCCTGTCATATACATTCTCATATATCTGATAGATTTAAAACCTTCGATACTGCCCTGCTTGCGGTCCGGCTGTCTTACCGGTATACGAAATAAGTACCAGGAGACTTGGTCTCCATTAATTGTGTTGGTCACTTTGTCTTGAATGTTTTGATTTCCAACTACCAAAGCTGCTGGAGTTAGGTCAATATTGTATTCGTAGTATTCCTCCAGGTCACTAATGGTATTATCGATATTCAAGTCCTCATTCTCAGGGAAATTACTTCCGGAAGGGATAAACGATTGACTGGCATCAGTTGCTACCGGAGAATTGTTTTCCATACTATTAAAATCCTGGTACCGTTCTACGATCTGTTGATTTTCAGCATCCTTGTCGGCATCTAAAAAATAGGTGAAATCATCCCCTGAAATATCCCCCTCTATTTCCAGCCTAATTGGTTCAGGCAACAATGAAACTCTTTGTTTAAATTCGGAGAATAGCGTATCGCTTAACTCCGTTTCACTGTTAACTCCATCCAGCCCAATATCCTGATTGTCTCTGGCACTTATATCGTTGTCAAATGCATTGGTCAAGAATTGTTGCGTAGTAGTCCGCCCCCAGGCACTGGTATTGATATTGCCATTGCCCTCTGTTATTATCCCATCGGCTGGCATTCCATTTTCGAACCCATGACTATCATCCGGAATTACATCTTCAGATACACTTCCAAGGTTCAATATTAGTTTCCCACTCAAATCAGTATTATTTACAGGGTTATCACCCACCAATACCCGTCCATTTGGACCTGCAATAAAGGGATCCATTAACCAAAACTCAATGAATTCAATATTGGTTTTGTCGAAATCTACATCAGAGGTAATGGCCCGGGTCAGTCCCCCCCAATTCTTCTCTGGTTCCGGCAAGCTGCCATTGTTCAGTATATCTGGATTATAGTTATACGGCCCACGCTCAGTGGGGAAATAGGCAATATCAAAAATGGGTAAATTAATATTTACTTGTTCACGGTCTTGTTCTGCAAAAATCTCTTGTGGTACCACCGACCTGGAGTAGTGGTTGTCAGTGTCTATATTCTCGGGGGTATTGTTGTCATTACTGCGATAAAATACATTGTCCACTATATACCAGGCGACCTTTCCCCGTTTATATCCAGAGTCGAGATTATTTGCACTTGGCGTGCCAAACCTGCCATCATCGGTAACCGGTGTACTGGCCAGCTTCCAGTTCAACACACTGGTAAGATTAAATGGGGTTACAGCTGCTTCAAAATCATCCAGATAGGCCAATCCTTCCCCTCCATTTCGGTTGGAGGTACCAGGAAGTAATTGTGCAAATTCGGCATTGAACACCACGTTTGAGGGCTCTTTGGTACTGATTAATGGCAAGGCATCTACCAATTGAGTAAGAAATCGTGATTCTTTTCTATAATTAAAGTCCAGCCCCCATTTAACATTACGCACCGGTTCACTTCCTACGCTGATCCTGGTGATCAATGGGCGCTCATTCAGGTAGAGCAAGGTTCCTCCTAGGTTTACATCATCACTGAATCGATAGTCCAGTCTGGTGCCCATGAGGCTCCTGGTTTGAAAGTTGAACAGATCAGCCTTTTCATAACTTATTTTGATCTGTTTTCCGGATATCAATATCCCTTCATCGATGAGGATTACCTTCCCCAAATTGTAGTCTACCCGATAATGGACTCCTTCAGTAAGTATGGTATTTCCAGCAGTAACGGTTACTGAGTTTTCCGCAATATTGATCCCGGGCAGTACGATTTCATTGGAGGATCCAGCTTGCAATTGGCCTTTTAAAAAAAACTTGTTTAACAAAACGTTTTGCTCCGCATCGTTTTTTGTGCCGGAATACAGCTCATTAAAAACAAACCGGTCTTTAAGCTCCTGTTCATTGTCGGTAAAAAGTTTTTCCAGATCACTACCAAATGGTTCCAAAACCGGGAAAATAATTTGCCCAACATCAGCTTTAATAGTAAGCCCATCAACAAAATCAAAATTCCCATCCGGTTGTGGATCGAGATTAGAATTCAGTTGGTCAAGGTCCAATAACTCCACCAATGGAATGTTTTTGGTATTTACCCCTTCATGAAGACTCGGATTGTCTTGTCCGGTTATATCATCCCTGTAAATAATTCGCAACTGGAAACCTTCTTGGGCTACTTGATTGGCGTTAAGGCTATAAACGTTTTTCATCATCAAGTCCCAGGTATTCGCGGAAGTGTTGATTTTTCCGGGCCTCAGCAGTTTCAGGAATATTACCTCGTCTTCAGGCCGATTGGCATAATCGTCTGTAAGTTCACCTACTTTGTAATTCGTTCCATTGATATTGTACTCATAGGCAACTGCTAATACTTCATCATTTTGAAGCTTTCTAAACAGACTGATATACCCGAGCTGTTTGCTTATGTTGTATTCTCTTTCGTTGAGTTTACGTGCACCTCTAATTACTTCAAAATCAGAAGATTTATTGAGGCCAAGCGCAGTCAATTCATCACTTACAGTACTTACATTTCTAAATGCCGGATCGTCTACGATATCCAGAAGATCATTGGCGTTGTTGTTGTTAGGTGCATCGGGATCATTACTGGTAAAGATATCGGTTCTTTGAATGACTGCACCTTCCGCGAGATCCATGTAGGCAGCAAAATTTCGCAGGGTTTCGGTATCGTTATTCCTGTTTAATATATACACTTCGACCCTGGTGACATTCACCCTGGATATGATCTGAGGTAAAGAGGTTAACCAAGAGTTGTAGTGGTCTCTAAAGAAATGTCCAAGAAAGAAATGCCTATTTTCGTCATACCCTGCCGATGATAGCTCAAACTCCCTGGCTTGAGATCCCCCTTCGATGGTAATGGCATCAGTGCTCCCTCTTTGCGTGGAAAATACTCCGGTAACAAACAATTTTCCAAACTGAAGTTCAGTTTTGACTCCAAACAGATTTTGTGAGCCCCTGATCAGGCTGTTATTGATGCCCATACTGACGTTGCCAATTTCAATTTTTTTGATGATGTCCTCTTCAAACCCTGTATATTCAACACGAAGGTCATTTTCGAAATCAAAAGAAGTGTTGTTGTCAAAGTTGGCGGTAACTCTCAGTTTCTCTCCAATTTTTCCAATCACGTTCATACCAATACGTTGGTCAAAGTCAAAAGTGCCTTGTTTTTGCCGTCTAATAGGAATTGCGGGGTTGAAAATACGCTCTGATCTAAATCCAAAATCAAGGGTAACAGACCCATTGGGTTGAATGTCAACAAAACTGCCACCAAAAATTCGATCAAATACCGGGCTAATAGGAATTTTGGGTATCAATCTCTTGCCGCTCACGGCACTCTCTCCGTCCAACTCAGCTGATTTGGTTTTCCAATAATCCCGAATCATGTTTCGCTCTATCAAACGTGAATATTCTTCAAATGTCATAATGGTGGGTGGCCTGAAATCCAATCCATCCATTCGTTCATAGATGCTGTAGTTCAATGCAGTATCTACCTCGACATCCAGACTTAAGCCAAATGGGTTCTGGTTGATCAAAGATGATTGTTCAACTTTGTCGGAGAAGGGATCACCCAGACGGTCGCGAGCATCATAAGTAGGTTGTCTACTTTGTTGATAACTGGGAATGGTATCGGTAACCTGTTGAAATTGAATCAGATAGTAGTTTATGCCCTGTGATTTATGACATGCACCAAGCATTAGTAGGAGTATTAAAACTCCTGATATAATATACTTGTAGGTATTTAGCTGCAATGCTTTTAGGATGATTTAAGAACCCGCTTTATTAGCTCTTCCACAGTTATATCCTTGTTGGCATTTTTCAGGTTGTTGATAATGGCTCTTTCGGCCACGTTTTTGTTAATTCCTAGGGTGACTAAGGCGGATAACGCTTCTTTTTGAAGGCTATTGTGTGAATCCAGGTAATTTTGTCCGGTGTGAACTACCAGGTTTTCTTTTAACAATTTGTCTTTTAGCTCTAAAATAATTCGTTGTGCAGTTTTGGCCCCTACACCTTTTACACTTTGAATTAAGGGTGCGTTCTCAGTTAGTATGGCATTTTGAATTTCCTGTGGCGATAAGGAGGACAATATTAATACTCCCGTAGCAGGCCCTACCCCGGAAATAGAAATCAGAGCCATGAATAGATTTTTCTCTGACTGATCGATAAACCCATAAAGAGTATGGGCATCTTCTTTTATGTGGGAATAAGTAAATAACTTGACCTTACTCAAATTTTCAATAGCTGAGTAGGTGCCAAGTGTTATTTTTAATTGATATCCTATACCTCCAACATCAATTACCACAAAAGCAGGTTCTTTGACCACCAAAGAACCTTCAATATATGCAAACATGGTCAATCATTTGTTGCCTCTAAAGTTAATACAATTTGACTTTAAGCTGTGACCTAGGTCTGGTTAATTTGTGCTTCTACTACTGCAATTGCCACCATATTCACAATCTCCCTAACCGTACTGCCCAACTGCAAAACATGAACCGGTTTATTCATGCCCATAAGGATAGGGCCTATGGCTTCAGAGCCTCCTATTTCCATAAGTAACTTGTAAGCAATATTGCCTGACCCGAGGTCAGGGAATATCAAAGTATTGGCTCCGTTTCCGGCCAATTCACTGAAAGGGTAGTTAGATTGTTGAATTTCAGTATTCAGAGCTACATTGGCCTGAATGTCACCATCGATGATCAGATCAGGATACTTCTTTTTTGCTAAAGCAGCAGCTCGTGCGGCTTTAGCAGGTACTTTACCTTTACTGGATCCAAAATTGGAATAGGAGAGTACCGCCATTCTCGGTTCGATGTTAAAGAACCTTACTGCATTGGCAGTAAGTCCGATGATGTCAACCAGGTCTTCGGCGGTAGGTTCGACATTAACGGTTGTATCGGCTAAAAAATAAGAGTCTTTCTTGTCTGATATGATGTACATGCCAGCCACTTTATTGACTTCAGGTTTTGTGCCAATAACCTGTAAGGCCGGGATGATGGTTTTCGGATAGTCCTTGGTAAGCCCGGATATGAAGGCATCTGCTTCTCCCTGCTCAACCATCATGGCTCCGAAATAGTTTCGGTCCCGCATTAGCTTTTTACCTTCAAAAAAAGTTAATCCTTTTCGTTTTCTTTTCTCATAAAGTATTTTGCCATAGGCCTCAGCTTTTTCCTCCTTTTCAGAAGTATCAATGATTTGACAGTTACCTAAATCAAGGTTGTAGGTTTTTGACAATTGCTCGATATGTTCTCTTTTACCCAGTAATATTGGTATTGCAATTCCTTCTTCCAGGAGGATCTCTGCCGCTTTTAGTATCTTGTAATTATCGGCTTCCGCGAAAACCACCTTTTTAGGATCCTTTTTTGCCCTGGTAATCATATGGCTGGCCAGTTTATGATGGATCCCGATACGTTTTTGAAGATCCTGGTGGTACTGCTCCCAGTCTGTTATGGAAATCCTACTGACGCCGCTGTCGATAGCAGCTTTAGCAACTGCAGGAGCAATAGTGGTTATGAGCCTTGGGTCAAGCGGTTTTGGGATTAAATAATCCCTTCCGAAGGTCAGTGACTTCCTACCATAAGCTTTGCTTACTATGTCGGGTACCGGTTCTTTGGTTAGTGCAACCAGGGCCTTTACAGCAGCCATTTTCATTTCCTCATTAATGGCAGAAGCCCTTACATCTAAGGCGCCTCTGAATATATAGGGAAAACCCAATACATTATTTACCTGATTTGGATGGTCAGATCTTCCGGTTGCCATAATTATATCTTCTCGGGCCGCCATAGCCTCCACATAGGGAATTTCCGGATCAGGATTAGACAAGGCAAAAACGATAGGATTTGCCGCCATAGTTTTAAGCGCTTTTCCGGTTAAAATATTTCCCTTTGACAACCCAAGAAACATGTCTGCCCCGACCAGTGCTTGTTTCAAAGTAGCAACCTTCCTGTCCGTAGCAAAGGCAGCCTTTATGGAATCCAGTTTGGGGCGATCTTTATGAATGACCCCTTTACTATCCAGCATTACAATATTTTCTTTTCTGGCCCCTAAAAGCACATACAATTTAGTTGAAGCAATAGCAGATGCGCCTGCTCCGTTAACCACGATTTTCAATTCGTTGATCTTTTTGCCAACTAATTCGACCGCACTCAATAACGCAGCCGCAGAAATGATAGCGGTACCATGCTGATCATCATGCATAATGGGAATCTGCATATGCTCCTTTAGTTCCTCTTCGATTCGAAAGCTTTCCGGTGCTTTGATATCTTCCAGGTTAATGCCACCAAAAGTGGGTTCAAGTGATTTGACGATTTTAATAAATTGATCAGGATCCTCCTCATCGATTTCTATATCGAAGACATCAATTCCCGCGAATTTTTTGAACAGTACTCCTTTACCTTCCATTACTGGCTTTGATGCGCTGGCTCCAATATTACCCAAACCCAGAACTGCAGTCCCATTAGTAATGACTCCTACAAGATTTCCCTTGGCAGTATATCGATAAACATCATCCGGGTGATTAGCAATTTCTAAACAGGGCTCAGCAACTCCTGGTGAATATGCCAGGGCCAGGTCTAACTGTGTGCTTAACATTTTTGTAGGTACAACTTCGATTTTTCCAGGTACACCTTGCTCATGATAGTCCAGAGCATCCTGTTTTTTGATCTTCATACTCATAATTTATCGCGTTATTGGGAGAGGCACAATTTAAGTGTTTAATGCTAATTATTCCTATTATGAAGGCCACATTCGTTGGCTATCTGACCAAGTGCCTGGGTGTTTAGGAAGAATGCTCGGATTGAGTCTGGAAAGTCCTTAAAATGGTTTCCAATTCCCTCAGGGTATTTCTTTTTTTCTTACCTGGAGAATAGACAAACCCTTCTACATAGTATAATCTGCCGATTGATTGATCTACAAAAACATAGCCCAAAAAAGGACCTCCCATGGAGTTGTTTTTTAGCTTCCAGGCTCCTCGAACTTCGACTGCGAATTTTTCACCAAGATTTAAACTGATTGAATCTATTGGAACCAGAGGCTCAGTTATCATATAGGATAGGCTATCGTCTCCCAAGAGCAGTTGTTTCCATGCCTTGTTTCTGAATGCAATGATCTTCTCTCGATTGAAAGCCTGTTCTTCTGAATAGTCTTTGTAAGCAATGAATAGATTTTTATCCACTTTGTTGTCCATCAATCTGATCCAGATACTGTGATCAGTTTCTATCCCAATTTCGTAACCGTAAGGTACCTGTAAGAAAAATTGATGATTTTCAAGTAGTTTATTTTCAATTCCTTGCTCTCTAGGAGCTTGATAAAGGGCCTTTCGATAACGTGATTTTTGAACATTAACAAAGTAGTTTTGGATAATGGTCCTATTGGCGACCAGATGATCTATCAACAAGTCACTATTACGCTGGAACAAATGCATAACTGCCTGGTCTCGGGCAAATAGATCATCTTGCTTAGTATAATAGATGTTGGAGTCAGCCAGGATTTTTGCTTGTGACTCTTTGGTAAAGTAATTGCGTAAGATAATGTCACCACGGCTGTTTCCCTCTAATGTAGAGACAAATACCAGATTTCTGGCATTTCTCAATACACTATTGAACTTATCCGGATCTACACGAACCAGGTTAAATAGTGGTTCATCCTGAATTAAACCGGGGAATGGAGCTTTGAAAATATTTCTAATCTCATCTCCCAGCGCACCGGCCCACTTAGTGGAATCCATAATTAAAATGATCTCACCAGCTCCCCCTGTAGCACGTGGCAATATAGCCTTGTTGTCAAGAAAGGAACATCCGTAAAACAACAGGCTCAGAAGGACAGCAGTTATTTGGGCTTTCATAGTGGAAAGTACTCTATAAAATTTAAAAATAGCAAGACGTGGACAATAGAACAGTCGATTGAGAGAAATTGAAGCAATTTCTTTAAACCAATCGTTTATTAGTTCACCAGTGCTAAGAATCGCTAACCAATGATCAATGTTTGGCCAGGCTTGATGGTGCTGTTTTGCAGATTATTCAGCTGTTTGATCCTTTCAATAGTGAGGCCTCTATACTTGAGTGAAATTTCCCACAAGGTATCGCCAGGCTGAACCAGATGGGTTTTAGAAGAAGGGATATTAATTGGGCTGGATTTGCTACTAGCAACGGCTTGTTGTTGGCCAGGTTTGACCCAAATGGTTAGCATTTGGCCTGAGCGGATCAGATTGCCTCTGACATTATTCCATTTTCTGACATCTGATACCCGAACACTATACCGTTGTGCTATGGTGCCCAATACCTCTCCGGATCGTACCCTGTGTCGAACCTTGTGACGCCCATAAATACTTCCTGGTTGTGTAGCCGCTAACTTGGCCAACTCTTCCTTTCCTTTGATCGAAGCGGAGTCAAGAATCTCTTTTCTGTGCGCTAATAAATGGGGCATTTTATCTATTGGGATCCGCAAAGGATATTTCTTGGCATGAGCTGGTATCGCTCCTCTTCGAAGTGCCGGATTTAGGGTTATTATGTCTTCTACGCACACGTCTATTTGTTGGGCAAATGAATTGAGGTCAACATAGTGACTTACCTGTATGGTGTCACTTTTAATGGGATAAAATACATAATCAACTTTCAAATTGTGATCATCCAGATGATTAAATACATAGATCATCGCGGTGAATTGAGGCAGGTAAGAACGCGTCTCCCGGGGTAGGAAATCGTAAATTTCCCAGAACTTCTTTTTGTATCCTGACTTTCTTATGGCTCTTCGTACCTTCCCAGGCCCTGCATTGTATGAGGCAAGTACCAGTTCCCAATCTTTAAAGCGATTGTAGAGACTTTTTAAGTAAATACAAGCCGCTTCCGTAGATTTATATGGATCCAAACGTTCGTCTATGTAGAAGTCCTGATACAAATTAAATAGCCGGCCGGTTGCTGGCATGAATTGCCAGAGCCCTGCAGCTCCCACTCTTGACCGGATTGTTGGGTTCAGACCGGACTCAATAATAGACAAGTATTTTAGTTCATCCGGAAGTCCGTGTTTTTCAAGATAATATTCGAATATGGGAAAATACAAATTGATCCTTTGCATCATCAGCTTAGTATATTCCCGATCCCGTACGGTGAAGTAATCAATGAACGATTTAACTACCTTATTATACGATATAGGCACCTCGGATGCTAAACAGCTAATTCGGTCCCCTACTTCATGATAGGATAGATCTGGAACATACTCATATTGAATTTCAGGAAGTATATTTTTGGAGGTATCGGCATTAATATATCCACTTGCAGTAAAAGCTGATAGTGTTATGGACAATAAAAGCAAGATATGTCTGTGAACCTTCATCAAGCTAGAATTTAATTATCTCGACCTTTAAGTATATCATTTGAAAGAGCGTATAAGCCTTTTTCATTAAAATCCGCAGCTATAATCTGAAATCCAATAGGAAGCCCATTCTTGTCTGTGCCATTTGGAATGGAAATAGCGGGGTTCCCTGATACTGAAGCTTGCACGGTAAATAGATCAGACCAATACATCTCCAACGGGCTATCGGAAAACCGGCCAAGTTCAAAAGCTGTGGTAGGTGATGTTGGCATAACCAAAAAATCAAACTGATCGAACAACTCGCTGGTTTTTTCTTTTATTAGCTTCCTGACTTTTTGTGCCTTGGTATAGTAAGCATCATAGTAACTGGCACTAAGCACGAAAGTACCCAACATTATTCTTTTCTGTACTTCTTTGCCAAACCCTTCACTTCTGGTGTGCTTATAGAAGGCTTCCAATGAATCCTGCTCATTGGAACGATAGCCATATTTTACCCCGTCATATCGAGATAAATTGGAGCTGGCTTCTGCTGTAGTCAACAAATAGTAGGTAGGCAGAATATAATCCATCAACGGAAAATCTACTGCTTCTACCTGATGTCCCAATTCCTTCAAATGCTCCAGTTGTAATTGGGTCCGATCTCTTACTTCTTTTTGCACCCCTTCATTTTCCAGCGAATCCTTGATGAACCCTATTTTGGCAGGGCTATGTCTATCAAAAGAAGAATATGAAGTCACCGGTGTTCTGGAAACTGTACTGTCGTATTCATCAAGGCCGGCAATAACTTCCAATATCAGAGCATTGTCCTCAATGTTTTTAGTGAGAATTCCAATGGAATCAAAAGAGGAGGCGTAGGCCACCAACCCGTAACGTGAGATCCTTGAATAGGTGGGTTTTAATCCTATAATTCCAGTAAAAGCTGCTGGTTGCCGGACTGAACCTCCGGTATCTGACCCCAAGGAGGCATGGCACATACCACGTTGAACTGCTACTGCAGACCCACCTGAGGATCCACCAGATACTTTTTGAGGATCAATGCCATTGTGAACCGGTCCATAAGCGGAATTCTCATTGGATGACCCCATACCGAACTCATCACAATTCTGCCTTCCAATAATGATGACATCTTCATCTAACAACCGTTGAACTGCAGTACCAGTGAATTGTGATTCGAATCCTTCAAGAATTTTGCTGCCTGCTTGAAGCGTATGATCCTGATAACAGAGCATGTCTTTTAGCCCCACCACCAAGCCAGCTAAACGGCCCGCAGTTCCCGCAGAAATTTTATGATCAACCAAAGAGGCCTTTTCAATAGCCTCTTTGCTGTATACTTCCAGGAATGCGTTAAGATTTGATTCCTGGTCAATAATTTTGAGGCATGATGCCACCACTTGGCTACAGGTGATAGCCCCAGACTTTAGGTTATCTTGAATTTCCCTCAGTGAGGTAAATGACTCCAAAGCTATTATTTTTGATCCTCGGTAATTGACTTGGATCCTTCTTCAATCTCATCTTTGATCTCTTTGGTTGCGTCCTTAAATTCCCGAATACCCTTGCCCAGTCCTTTTGCAAGTTCAGGAATTTTTTTAGCTCCAAAAAGTAACAAAATGGCAAAGATAATTACAAAGATCTCTGGTCCTCCCAGTGAAAATGCTAATAAAGTGTGCATGATATTAGTTTATCGGTGATTGTATTTTGTTACCAATTAGTAAATATATGCAATAATAGCCTGTACGCAAATCGGCACTGATACTATTTTATATATTATCTTACAACCCTGTGATACAGAGGCAACTTGTTTTAATTTACTACTTTGGTTGGAGCCAGGCTAATGGATCAAGTTTATTGAAGTTTTTCCATACTTGAAATTGTACTTCTGATACACCATCAATATCAGTAAACACCTCTCCAATAGGATCTTTGGTCTTTACATGGTCTCCTGTTTTTACTAAAGATTTCCTTAAATTGGCATAAACAGTTCGGTATTCTCCGTGCTGTATGATGATTACTATTCCATTCATCCCAGGGATTGAAGCGATTTTAGAAACTGCGCCATCGAATACGGCCCGTACTATTTCAGATTTTTGCGTTTGAATGTCTACACCGGGGTTTTCAATCTTAACACCTTTGAGTACCGGATGTGGTTGCAAACCGAACTTGCTGGAAACGAAACCTCTTGCTACTGGCCAGGTAAGTTGCTTTTGGTTGCCTTGGAAATTTGATGATAATTTGATGCCATCTGGAGTTAATTCAAAGTCACCACTGGAGTTTTTGCTTTTCTCCATTTCCACCCTGATTACCTCAGCGATCATTCGGTTTAACTTGCCGATGGCCTTTTTTCGCTTTTTTACATCCCTGGTGAGATCCGTTTCCTTTAATGCCAGTTGTTTAACTAACTGACCTTGCTGTTTTTTAGCAGTAATCAAGCCTTGGTTGTGTAGCTCCTGTTGTGCTAATAATTGTTGTTGCTGCTTTTTCCTCTTGTTTATGACTGTAAGCTGTTCTTTTAACTCGATTTGGACTAATTGTATTTCTTTGGCCTGGTCCTGTCTTGATTTGGTGTATTGCTGTAGGTATTTTGCTCTCATCACCAATTGACTAAAAGAAGCAGAGGAGAACAAATAGAACAGGCTTCCATAGTTGTTCTGTGCTTTGCTTGCCTGGTAGATCATTTGGGCATATTCATCTTTTAGGTTATTTAGGTCCTTTTCAAGGCTCTTTGCCAAACCCTTACTCTCCTTGATATCGCTATTGAGCAGACGGATATTACTTCTGTAGGTACGAATTAAGGATTCCTGGCTTCTGATTTGTTGATTTAGAGCTGTTAGCCGCCCAATGCTGGTCTTTTTTTGACTTGAAGTTTGTTTTAGAATCTTTTCAGCTTCTTTGATCTTAGTTAGATTTTCCTGCTTTTCTCGCTCTAACTTCTTCTTTTCTTGCTGACCGTGCAAAGGGTGTAATAAAAAAACCATCCCGATCAGGAATATGATAAGAATTTTACTTCCGTACATATCTTCTGGGTATTTCAAATGGAAAACGTAAGGTTGAAGCCAGTTTAACATTTCCATGTTTTATTTTTATCTCGGTACTTTTCAATTCATTGTCTTGTTCATAACCTAAGCTGATCAAGCTCAGGAACGGTATTGATATGGCTTCTACCCGCTGGTAGTTATCAAACTCCAGAATCATCTTATTCTTGTTTGATTCCTCAGAAACTTCTACTTTTTGCAGTTTCATCCACTCTTTGCTGAAGTAGTTCTTAATAGAATAAGATCCGCTCTCTTGTCTTATTATATAATGATGTTTCGAACTAACAATTTCGTTTAGCTCCTGGTATTCAAGTGGCATGTTTCCCAAGATCAATGATTGTATCAAATCATAGCTTATTTCGAATTGGAATTGTTCACTTAAGCTATTAAAATCATAAACCAAATATTCTCTGTTCAACCTGTTCATGAACACCATAGAGTCTTTGTTGATTATAACTCGGGCTACTTCAATCCCCAAAAATGGTGTTAATGACATCCATATGATGCTGTCTTTCCTAATTCTAATGCTGGCGGAAGTACTGACATTGCGATCAGCGTCCTTATATTGGATTCTGGTCTTTGTATTAAGGTATTCGAATTCAGGAACAGCAAAAACAAGCTTGTTCTTCTCAATAAAATCTGGGTCTGTAATGGTCACTTTTCGACTACAGGCGCTGGCAATAACTAAAAAAAGAAAAACCCAAAATCGACTATTCATATAACTTACGATCTGCAATTTTTTTGTCGATCAATTCAGAGGTGTCATCCATGCCTTTTGCTCTATTCCATTGTATAACAGCATTTTCTATGTCACCTAATTTGAAAAGTACGTCACCATAGTGTTCGATAATGGTGCCACTAGCGTCTTTCTTTAACGCCAGTTCCAAATATTTCTTGGCTTCTTTATAATTCCCTTGCATATATAGTACCCAGGCATGAGTGTCTAAGAATGTGGGTTCGTCTGGATTGTTTTTAATTAATTTAGCCGACATCCGTTTGGCTTTGTCCAGATCTTGTTTTCGAAGTGACAGAAAATAGCTATAGTTGTTGAGCACATGATCATTATCGGGCTCCGTTTTTAAGACAGCTTCATAAGCTTCTTCTGATTTTTGATAATTCTCTAATTCATTGTAGGCATCTCCCAATAAAGAATTGAAAACTACCTGCATATTCGGGTCATTTTTTGATAGATTTTTTCCCTGTTCTAATACCATCACAGCAGATTCAAAATTGTCATTGGACAGATTGGCAGAACCATTGTAATAATATAGAGATGGCTGATTGGGAAATACCTCTATTGCCTGATTGGAATGTTTTTCCAGACTGTCTATCTCAGACATTTCAGCTTCAATCTGCAAAACATTCTGCCATATGTTAAAATTGCTATTATCCAGCACAAGTGCCTGTTGATAATATTTCATAGCCTTAATCTTGAACTGGTCGTTATTGGTAAGATTGGCCAGGTTTAAATATAAGTCTCCATTTACAGCGTGTGCGTTTCCATCATCTGGATGAGCTAATAATATATTTTCTGCCAGTGCAATAGAATTCTGTTGCACAATTTTATCCGGAAGTTGCTTCATATATTCCACCAATACATTCAATTTTGGAGTGAGTTCTAGTGAAGGATTAGTAAAGGCCAGAATCATTTGTTCTATGCCCAGGTTAATTTTTCCCTGTCTTTTATATACCTCTGCCAGCAGTAACCGTGCACGGGCATCATCTGGATTATTTTTAAGGTATACATCCAGGTAGGGAATAGCATCTTGTTCCCGGTTGTTAGACAGATAAAGCTCGGATAAGTTGAGTACGAAATCAGGTTCGTCTGGAAAAAGGACAATCATTTCTTTGATTTGACCGATAGCTTCTTCCAACTTATTTTGTTTGAGATAAATACGTTGTTTTGAGAATACCAGCTCTTTACTTTTTCCAAACCTGTCTTCTATTTTATCATAGGTGGCTATAGCAGCATCAAAATCACCTCCATATACGTACAAGGCCGCCAAATCGAATAGATAAGAATCGGTATCTGGGATGGTAGCTAACATGGTTTCATATACCTGAGCGGCCGCAGCAAAATTGGATTGCTTAGAATATACGTCAGCGTTTTGTAGATAATAGAACTTATTAGTTGGATCCATCTGTACCGCACGAGCGGCGTAGTTCAATGCTTTATCAGGCTCTCCACTCAAAAGTAATATTTGGCCCACTTTGTAATAGCAAGCGGCATTATTGGGGTTAAGTTCCAGAGATTTTTCGAAAAATATCAGGGCTTTGCTGAAGTCTTCAATCATGAAGTACTTTTGCCCTTCCAGAAAGATAACTTCTGCTTGTAGGTATGACCTTTGGTTGGATTTTAATTCTTCCTCTTTGGCCTTTTTTTTACGCCCCTGAGCATCAGCAGAGTGAATTGAAGCCTGG
>QIMC01000337.1 GCA_003232185.1 Flammeovirgaceae bacterium
GTTTTTTTTTACTCCAAAAGGAGCGGGATGAACTGGCTGAAATTACTACAGGATTACAACAAGAAAACGCCTTTTTAAAGCACGAACTGGCGCACCTCAAGCGCATGTTGTTTGGCACCAGGAGCGAGCGTTTCGTGCCCTGCGACCCGGGCCAGACAACCCTTTGGGACAATGGCCCGCAGCTCGAAGAAGCACCTGAGGTAGAGCAGGTTTCTTATGAGCGTACAAAGCCCGGAAAGAAAGGAAAAGCTGTCCGCAGCGGGCTTCCGGCACACCTGCACAGGGAGGTAGAAATAATAGAGCCTGAAAACCTGGCATCGGGGGCAAAGAAAATAGGTGAACAGGTAACCGAAGTATTGGAGTACACCCCAGGCAAGCTGTTTATAACCCGGTATGAACGCCCAAAATATGTGCAAGATGAGAAAATCATCATCGGTGAACTTCCATCGTTGCCCATACCACAGGGAAATGCTGCCCCAAGCCTGCTTGCCCACCTGCTGATCAGCAAGTTTGTAGATCACTTGCCCTTTTATCGTCAGGTACAGATGTTGAAAAGAGATGGCGTTAAAATAGCAGAATCGACCATATCAGGCTGGTTTTCGGCCTCGTGCAAATTATTAACCCCTCTTTATGAAGCGCTAAAGCAGAAAGTGCAAGCGGCCGATTATCTAAATGCTGATGAAACTCCTCTTCCGGTAAAAAGTGCTCAGAAGAAGGGGTCGCTGGATAAAGGATACCATTGGGTTTATTACTCAATGCACTCCCAACTGGTCTGTTTCGATTACCATCCAGGCCGAGGCAGAGAAGGACCTATTGATTTTCTGCAAAACTTTAAAGGAGCCCTGCAAACCGATGGATATGCAGCATACGAAAAATTTGACGACAAGCCGGGTGTAACGCTGTTGGCCTGTATGGCACATGCCAGGCGTTATTTTGATAAGGCCCTGGACAACGATAAAACCAGGGCATAAGAAGCCCTGGCCAAAATACAGGCCTTGTATGCCATTGAAAGGCAGGCCAAAGAAGCAGGGTGCTCATTTGAACAACGCCAGAAGCTTCGCCAACAAGAAACGGGCCCATATTGGAAGAGTTTG
The DNA here is from genome assembly GCA_003232185.1 of Flammeovirgaceae bacterium. GTDB lineage: Bacteria > Bacteroidota > Bacteroidia > Cytophagales > Cyclobacteriaceae > SZUA-3. The sequence goes on from QIMC01000337.1 coordinate 1,095, forward strand.
AACAGTGGCTGAAAGCCAACTTACCCCAAGTGTTGCCAAAAAGTGCTATAGCGCAGGCCATTGCCTATACGCTGAAATTATGGCCACGGCTAAAACGCTATACTCACAATGGAGCGTGGCAAATTGACAACAATCTGGTGGAAAACAGCATCCGTCCGGTAGTAGTGGTGGAAGAATTATCTATTTGCAGTGTGCCAAGAACGTTGCTTGGATGGCAGCGGAGCTTTATTAAAGATGAGAGAACCGACCTCTCGAAATCGGCTTGCAGGAGCAGGCTTCAAACTACCGTATGCTGAAGGTCATGCTTTGACGTGATCAAGTATTTATGTAGGAGGTGACCGAAAGGAAACCACTGATGAAATGTCGAAAGGTAAAATATGATGTCAAAACTAAATTCTCGCGAATGGTTTAGGAAAAGCTCAAGGGAAACCTGTTTACTGCTTGGGCGGCATCCGGCACGCAGGTGGCACGACCTACATATGGGCTTTAATAAGGAACTTGGGAACCTGTCGTTTCGATGTAAAAGAGAACGCTCAAGCATAAAAGTGCAAGAGCCAATATCTGATGCGAGGCACAGGGGCGGACCGATTGGTAGTAGTGTTGAAGGGACTGTAATGGTTGTGGAGCGAAGCGGTCGGGTTATCCAGTCTGATGTATTAAACAACTATGTAAGTAGGAGGAATTAATGCAAACGGCAAAGTCATATACAATTTCTAAACAATTAATCCAGGGAGCAGCAGGAATTGATGGGCAAACGATAAAAGGCTTTGAAGAAGATTTGAAAAACAATCTTTATAAGATCTGGAATCGAATGTCCTCGGGGTGTTATATACCACCTGCTGTTAAACTGGTTGAGATTCCGAAGAGTGGAGGAGGGAAACGCCCTCTTGGTATACCAACGGTAGCCGATAGAGTGGCTCAAATGGTGGTAGTAATGATGCTGGAACCGAATATAGAACCAGTATTTCATGAAGACTCTTATGGTTATCGACCGGGTAAATCAGCACATGATGCTGTAGATCAAGCTCGCAAAAGGTGCTGGCAATACGATTGGGTATGGATATCAAAGTTTTCTTTGATAGCATTGATCACACCATGCTTCAAAAAGCCATTGAACGTCACACAGACAGTAGATGGGTGAAGCTATACATCCAACGTTGGCTGCAAGTACCGTATCAAACATCCAGAGGAGAACGCATAACAAGAGACAAAGGAGTGCCACAAGGCTCAGTGATCGGGCCATTATTAGCAAACCTGTTTCTACACTATGCGTTCGATGAATGGATGCGCAGAAACTATCCTCAAATACCTTTTGAAAGGTATGCGGACGATACTATCTGTCACTGCGAAACTCTTGAACAGGTCAGCATTAAACGATCGCTTTGCAGCTTGTAAGCTAGAGCTGCATCCAAAGAAGACTAAAATTGTGTACTGTTACCGAAGCGGAAAGAAGGAAAAACATGATCAAATGCAATTTGATTTTCTGGGATTCACTTTTCGTCCTCGGTTGGCTAAAAGCCAAAAGACAGGCTATTTTGTAAGTTTTCTTCCGGCAATCAGCAACAAGGCAAAGAAACGGATCGGAGAAGTGATTAGAAGGTGGAACCTACATCTGTGGACTGATAAAGACTTGGCATTCATTGCCAAGGCAATTAATCCAAAGTTGCAAGGTTGGCTAAATTACTACGGTAGGTTTTACAAAACAGCGATGTACCCAATATTAAAGAGGTTAAATCAACGCCTAGCGCATTGGTTTATCCAGAAGTTTAAAAAGTTGCGCTTTCACAAAAGGCGTGCATGGCATAGATTAGGAACTTTTGCAAGTCAAAATCCCAATCTTTTTGCCCATTGGCGTTTTGGATTGCGTCCTCGGAAATCTTTTCAATAAGATTTCAATGAGTATGACTGGATAATGGGAGCCGGATGACGAGAGATTGTCAAGTCCGGTTCTGAGAGGGTCTGGGGGTGAAATTCCCCGGATCACATCAAGCAGCGCAACAAGCCGCTATGATGTATTCCTTTTTTGGTACTTGTAAGATCAATAATATAGAACCATTGCAGTGGCTCACCGATACACTTAGAAAAATCCCAGACCACAAGGTCAATCAACTACATGAACTGCTTCCGGTAAAAAAACAAGTCCAATCCTGATTTTCTTAAGCTCCCAAGACCGAAGGGATACATAATAAGTAACCGGGGATCCCATTAGGAGAAGTAAGTCTTAATGATTTGTGTTGTGTACTCCACTAATTCAATGTTTAATTGATCCGACATGGGCAGGGAGACAATATGGTTAGCATATTTTTCCGTGTAGGGAAATGAACCCTCAAGGTAATTCAAGTTTTTATAAGCGTTTTGTAGGTGACATGGAATTGGATAGTGGATCGCCGTGTGTACGCCGTTATTTTTTAAATATTGCATAAAGCCATTCCTGTCTGGTACCCGAATTACAAAGAGATGATAAACATGAAATGCATCTTTCATTTCTGGTGGCAATACCAACTCATCAATGTCCTTCAAATAAACTCTATACCAATCTGCAGCTTCTTTTCGTCTCTCAGTCCAAACAGGTAAATGTTTCAATTTTACCGATAAAATAGAAGCCTGCAGACTTTCCATTCTAAAATTATGTCCAACCAAGTCATGATAATACTTTTTAGCACTCCCATGATCCTTGATCATTTGCATTTTTTCGTAAAGATCTTTGTCATTGGTTACTACTGCACCAGCTTCACCATAAGCTCCCAGGTTTTTCCCAGGATAAAAGCTAAATGAACCCGCGATGCCAAAATTGCCTACAAACTGATTCTTATATTTTGCGAGATGCGCTTGTGCACAGTCTTCTAAAAGGATTAACCCATGTTTAACAGCGATCTCCTTAATAGCATCTATGGGAGCAGGTTGTCCATATAAATGTACCGCCAGAATAGCTTTTGTTTTGGAGGTAATCGCAGCTTCAATTTTCTGGGGATCCAGATTATAATATAACTCATCACAATCCACAAAAACAGGCGTAGCTCCTGCTACACTTACAGCTTCGGCACTGGCAAAAAAAGTATTTGCCGGAACAATAACTTCATCATGAACTCCGATATCCAGAGACATCATCATCAGATGTAGAGCACTGGTTCCATTGTTTACTGCCACACAATACTTAACCTGATGGACCAGGGCAAATTCCTCTTCAAATTTTTTCACAAATGGTCCACCGGCAAATAATGCGCTTTCAAAAACCTGCTGGATTGCTTCATCAATTTCATCTTTGATAGAAAAATATTGAGCCTTTAGGTCAAGAAACCCTACATTCATTTTACTAGTTATCATGGTTTATGATTTTATTATCTTGGCTGGAACCCCTGCTACAACCGTATTATTTGGAACATCGTTGATGACGACTGCCCCAGCTCCAATAATGGCATTTTGACCAATGGTAATGCCACACATAATGGTAGCACTGGAGCCAATAGAAGCTCCTTCTTCAATCACTGTATCTTCACAAACCCAATCGTCTTTGGTTTGTAATGACCCATCAGGATTTGTGGCCCTAGGCTTCCGATCGTTGATAAACGTAACATTGTGGCCAATAAACACCCGGTTCTCTATTTTTACTCCTTCGCAAATAAAGGTATGCGAAGATATTTTACAGTCGGATCCAATTTTAACACCTTTCTGGATTTCAACAAACGTTCCGATTTTAGTTCTGTCCCCAATCTGACAGCCGTACAAATTCACAAAGGAGTAAATTCGTACGTCCTGACCAAGCTTCACATCATCCGATATAACACAGTACTTCATTACTTTTACAAGTTTTTAATCTATTCTGATTTCCTTACCGCCACTTTTTAATGAGAGGTCTGAGGCCTCGAGAATTTTAACCACTTGCAATCCTTCATACCCACCATTTATGGGTCGTTTGTTGTTTTTTAAACAGTCAACTAAATGGGCTGTTTCTAATTTCAAAGCTTCCACTTGCTTTACTACCGGAATAAGGATGTCCCCATGGTGATACCTAACTTGTAGTTTATAAAATTCTGTTTTCTCTTTAATCTCTTCTACTTTCTTATTATAAATTTTTACTTTCTCATTGGCTTCCAGATCATCCCACACTAACATTTTTTTGTCACCGGCAACTAATGTTTTTCTGACCTTTACCGGCGATAACCAATTACAATGAAAATGTCCAATGAAATTATCACTTCCATTAACCGTTAAATAAGCTACATCAACCATCCCTTTTCCCATATGGTCAGCCCCAACTGTATTTACCGAGTGGGGCTTGAATTGTGGATTAATATAAAACATGATGGAAAGGTCGTGTGGTGCAAGGTCCCAGATCACATTGGCATCGTACTGGAATAGTCCCAAATTTACTCGAACCGAATCATAATAGTATAATTTCCCCAATTCTTTGTTTACCAGTTCTTTCATTTTATTTACCGCTCCTGTAAACAGGAAGGTGTGATCTACCATGATTAGTAATTTCTTTCTTTCGGCGATTTCTATAAGTTCCGAAGCCTGTGCCGAAGTAGCGGTAAACGGTTTTTCTACAAAAACATGTTTGCCTTGCTCCAAGGCCTTCTTAGCAAGTCTGTAGTGGGTGGAAGTTGAGGTAATTATAGCAACGAGATCAATTTCCGTATCTTTAAGGATACTGTTTTCATCGGTTGAGACGTCAATTTCCGGGTGTGCAGATTTTAAGGCCTGTAAACGATTGGTAGAAATATCCGATACTCTGACAATCTCGATTTCCGGATTGTCTTTAAAATTTCTAACCACGTTAGGACCCCAATAGCCATAACCAATTACTCCTACTTTAATCATGCTGTGTTTGTCAAAGAACTATTAAATTACGGTTAAGCTCCACCTCTCCCAAAAATTATCACTGGGATTGTACTGAAGAGTATTTTAAGATCCATCCATACCGAACAATGCTCTTTGTAGTACAAGTCTAAGACTATTTGTTGATTAAATAATACCTCGTCTCTTCCATTTATTTGCCAGACACCAGTCATCCCTGGCTTGATGGCACATCGTTGTTTTTGCCATTCTTTCATTACTTCGAACTCATAGGGAAGACAAGGTCTTGGACCAACCAGGCTCATTTCTCCAATAAGAACATTGATCAACTGGGGGAATTCATCAATTGACGTTTTTCTCATAAACTTACCTAATGGAGTAATTCTGGGATCATGTACAAGTTTTTCGGTACTATCATTCTCTAAGATCATTTTCCTTACTTTCTCCTGATGTAATTGGGTGCTAACATTAACGAACATAGATCTGAATTTATACATCAAAAACTCCTCTCCGTCTTTACCAACACCATTGGCTTTATAAAAAACGGGGCCTTGGGACGTTAATTTGACTAATATAGCAATTATAAGCCAAATGGGTAATAACCCAATAATAACCACTAAAGACACCATTACATCGAGACTTCGCTTTAGGAAAGGATAAACTAATTTGTATCCGTGTTGTGGCGGTACGTATCTAAAAGCTGAAACTTTTCCAATCTCTTCGATATTAATTTTTTGGTGGGCAATATTGTATAGTTCAGATACTATATGAACCGTGCTATTGGATTCCTTGCATTTATCAATAATTTCATGAAGTCGGTTGTCACATTGGGTATCAGAGGCTACCAGGATGTCATGTACATTAAATCGATCTACCAGTTGAGGGAGGTCCGAAATACTGCCAAGGACAGGTATTCTGTTTACTTCTTGTCCCAAAGGTTGCTCCTTATCATCCACCAACCCAATAATATTGAAATAGCTGCTTCTATTTTCAATTAGTTCATCCGCATGCTCAATACTGAGTTTACCACATCCCACTATCAACAGATTTCTATTTATGATTTTTGTATTTACCAGCCTGTAGAAAATGTTAGGAATAATCAATACCCGGGTTATTCCAAATATGATGGATAAGTTGATGTAAATCAAGCCCAATAAAACCCGGGCGGATGTCATTTCTTCGATTTTAAAAATGAACGAGAAAAAAACCAACGCTACTAAACTGAGGAACAAAGCTTTTTGCAGGGCTATTGCGTGACGCAATTTATTCAGTATCACCTGATATTTATAAACTTCTGTTTCCGCCATAGCCAGAATAAGTGTGCCTATGATAAGTAAATAACCTAACATCAGGTCACTTGTAATATAGCCAAGCTCAAAGTATGAGCTATAGTTGCTATACATTACATTCGACAAATATATGGTAAAGACAATCACCAAGATGTCATGAATTACAAGCAGTAATTTGTGAGTACGAAATCTCATGAATAGCTGTGATTTAGTAGGTTTGAATTAATTAATAAGAAATAACAGATGATTTATAACTTTTAAAAGTTATATTTAATATTAGTTAAGTACAATGTCAAAGTTATGAAATATATTTGATAAGTACAAAATATTTTTTTTATATAATTTATCGAAGACATAATTGACTTTTTGTAAGCGTGGGGAAATATTGATGTAATAAATCTAATATTAGCTTACGGCGGCTCGCCTTCTTAAAATCCAAAAATTAAGTTATATGAACCTACTTTGGGTATAGGGATGGACAATTCGTGGATTTATTAACCAATTTTCTAGCAATTCTGAGGTGATCAAATTAGCGTGTCAGATTTTTAAGAATTTCCTGGTATTCGGATTTGTATCTGGACCAACTATTTTCTTTATAAAACTGATGTCCATTTTGTGCTAACTGTTTCATATAATCCCTGTGATTTACTAAGAAGATAATTTTTTCAGCAAAGTCTTGTGGATCGCCTGCTTCGAAAAATAGTGCACAATCCGAGAAGTACTCTTTGAGAATTTTTACATCGGATGCAATGACCGCTAAACCTTTGGTAAAGTACTCGTTGATCTTTACTGGCATCTGATAATTGGTAGAGTAATTGCTTGGCCAGGGAATGACACCTATGTGCGCTTTTTCATATTCTCTTGAGAGAGTTGGGTGGTCTACCAATCCTACAAATTCCACTTGATTTTGCAAGTTTTTCTTAGAGATCAACTCTAAAAGTTCTTCTTTGTACTCTCCATCACCATATAATTTGAGCATAATATTCTGCTGCTTACTTTTTACAATACTCATTGCTTCAATAAGGATGTCAAAGCCTAATCTTTGTGCAATGGTTGAAGGGAAAATTAGGGTAATTTTTTCCTGATAAAAGTCATGCTTGGAATAAGGAGTGAAAATGTTTTCATCTGATGCATTTAGTATAATAGGTATATTTTCTTTATTGATTTTGTTCTCCTTGAACCGTTTATTATGTAGTCTATTGGTGGAAATGATTACGTTTGAGAACCATGCCGATAGACGTTCTTCAATAAATAGCAACTTAATTAAAATATGATCCATAGATAAGTTGAATTTTTCGGCATAGACTTCCGGCACTAAATCATGAATATCCAATATAATTTTTGCTCCCATCACTTTTGGTAATAAGCAGCTAAATACCAAAAAATTGGGCATGTTATTTACGTGAATTACTGCATATTTATTATTGATATGATTCTTAGATATTTGTATGGTCACAAACATAAAGAATCGAAGGTAATTACAAATAAAAGCAATTTTATTACTCCCTTTATATTGAAAAAAATTACTATTTATTACATTTATACCTTCCGGAGGCTTCGGAGATGGCTCTTTTAAGGTGTAAAAATCCACGGCAAAACCAGCTTCCGCAGCTGCCAATGCTTGCCTAATAACCCTTGAATCGTAGCGCAATCGAGTGTAACCTATCATGGCGATTCTTTTCATAAGCTAAAATTACATTTAATAGCCCCTAATTAAAGTAAACTACCATACAATTCAATGATTTTTATGGCGATGCGATTTAATTCCAGATGGTGTATGTCAGTTCTTCCGGTAGTCGTATCGTTAAATACAATGGCGTTTTTAATCTTGGCAGCCACATCATAAACATTAAAGGAGGTTAAATAGCATCCTTCCGTTTTATTTATTACCTCCTTTATATCTCCTACATCTGTAGCAACGATAGGACAATTAGAAGCCATAGCTTCTTTGATAACATTCGGGGAACCTTCTAAAAAAGAGGTAACCACCAAAACATCTGCAGCATTCAAATAATCAGCAGTTTGTTTAGCTGGTACAGGGAAGGGGCTCACCAATGTCCATTGGTCATTATTTATTAGATCAAATGCGTCTTTACATAGCTTAAAATTCTTCCTGGGGTTGGTCTTGCTTCCCAAAAACAGAATCACCTTTTTTTCTGTAAGTATATTGAGACTTACTCTCGCTTTGTGCTTGTTCCGGGGCTTATATTTTTTGAAATCTACACCATTTGGAATTATAGCAGCTTTATTCTTTATAAAAATATAATCTTCTAGATTTCTTGACTTAACAATAATTTTTTTAACGAATGGTTGCAGACTTTTGGCGATGAAAATCTCTAAATAGCCTTTTAATTTTTTCCTGCCGTGGATATCAACTAAACCATAAACATCGCTCCCCATGTACGATACCACCACCGGTAATTTAGTACCTGTTAGCAAGGCAACCCAGCCACAAAAAGAGTAATGAGCATGTATGAGATCAAAATTATTATCCTCAATATGCTTACGAAGTAGGGGTATATTTTTAAGATAACCCTTTAACCCTTTTCCATAGATTAAAAAGTGATCCACATCTATACCATTATCAATTAGAGATTTCTCCTGACTTTCTATAAATGGGATTTTTGGAAAGTCAGTATTGCCACTACTTATAAATAAAACCCTCATTGAAAACAGTTGGTAATGTTAAATGGAACTGGAAAATTTAAGAATATATTGATCAGGTTCTGCAGAAACAACATCATCAATAAAAAGGTTAACTAATTATTTTTAATACTAACAGGTCACTGGTATTAAAGCTTGAAATTACCAATGTATGCCTATAAAAAGAGACCTAATTGCCTCAAAAACGCATATCATAATATTGAATGGTGACAAAGATGAGTTTTCTTAGCTTATTATTGAAATATAGTTAGGAAAAATATAATTTATTGTAGTTTTTTATGCTTTACTATCAAAACCGTTTTGTTGAAATTTACGGGATATTTTAATTAACGTTAATTGAATCTAAAGTAACAATATAAAAGATGTGTGGAATAGCTGGAGTGGTTTATTCTGATCCATTGAGATCTGTTGATCAAATGGAACTAACCAGAATGACGGAGGTCATAGAGCACCGTGGCCCTGACGATGAAGGATACTATATTAATCAAAATGTTGGACTTGGGTTTAGAAGGCTCAGCATTATTGACATTTCCAGTGGTCACCAGCCGCTTGCCAATGAAGATAATTCCATATGGATAGTTTTCAATGGGGAGATCTACAATTTCAAAGAACTGAGAAACGACCTAAAGAAACGGGGGCACGTATTTAAAACCAAAACTGATACTGAGGTAATAGTTCACTTATATGAAGATCATGGAGTGGACTGTGTTGATTTTCTTCGAGGAATGTTTGCCTTTGCCATATGGGACAATAGACAAAAGAAATTATTTTGTGCTCGTGATCGGTTTGGCATAAAACCATTTTATTATTCAATTGATAATGAGAAGTTCGTATTTGGATCTGAGCTGAAAGTGTTGACAAGAGCTGGAGTCTCTGGTGAAATCAACTTGAATGCATTGGACAGTTATTTGGCATATGGATACATTACCCAGGACCTTTCAATTTACCAGGGAATAAAGAAGTTAAAAGCGGGCCATACCCTTGAGTTGGACCTGCAGGGCTTTTCGATCAAAAAACGAAAATATTGGAAAGTTATTTTCCAACCGGACTATTCCAAAAGCGAAGATGAGTGGTGTTACGAGATCAGGAATTCACTTATTGAATCAGTTAAAATGAGATTAATAAGTGACGTTCCACTTGGGGCCTTCCTCAGTGGGGGCGTCGATTCCAGCTCTATAGTGGCTTTAATGTCACAAATATCCAATCAACAGGTTAAAACTTTTTCAATTGGTTTCAAGGAAGCCCAATTCAATGAATTGGCTTATGCTAGAGAGATAGCCAATAGATATGAAACGGATCATCATGAATATATTCTAGAACCAGAATCTGTTAGTCTGCTTCCGAAACTAGTTACAGCCTATGACGAACCTTTTGGTGATTCTTCGGCCATACCTACTTATTATTTGTCCAAATTCACTCGACAATATGTTACCGTTGCATTATCCGGTGATGGTGGTGATGAGTTATTTGCCGGTTATAATAACTATACCAAAATGGACAAGATTCATCGATATAACACACCATGGCCTGGATTCAATAAGTATATTTGGGGAAGCCTCTACCGGATCATTCCGCTAAAAGTAAAGGGAAAAGGTATCACATATTTCTTGTCTCATGATAAGGAAAAAGTAGGTGCATATTTTGCCTATACTACTTTACCTGAAAGAGCTAAATTGTACAAGCGTTCTGTTTGGGATCTTGTAAAAACAGATTATGCAGAACTATATAAAGAACAAGTTATTGCTGAGTGCAACTCTCCCGATTTCATCAGCCGAATGCAACACATGGATATTTCAACCTGGCTGGTAGATGATATTTTAACTAAAGTAGATCGCGCCAGCATGCATAATTCGCTTGAAGCCAGGGTCCCAATCCTCGATCATAAGTTTGCTGAATTAACTTTTAAAATACCTCCATCATTAAAACTAAAGGGAAGTGACAAAAAATACATTTTTAAGAAAGCTATGGAAAATGACTTGCCAAAATCAATTCTCAAGCATAAAAAGCAAGGGTTTGCTATTCCACTGAGTTCATGGTTTAAAGACGACCTAAAAGAATACATTCAGGACAGGCTAAATTCAAAAAATAGTTTTGTCTCCGAATATTTGGACACAGCATTTATTTCGAAGTTAATTGAGGATCATAACCATGGAATGAGAAGCCTTCATAGGAAAATCTGGGGGATATTATTTTTAGATGTATGGCTCGAACAACAAAAGAAGTTAACTAAACCATGAATTTCAACCTGACTGATTGAGTGTAGATTGGTGGTCTCTTCTTTTTCGTCCTTTTCCCTTTTCCTGATTAGTGCGTACTACGTCAATTGTTTGTCAATTAAACGTGACATGCGGGTTTCGGTGATACCAGTAATATTTTTAATGGTATCTTTCAGATAGTGTGGATTTATCTGTGCCAACAAGTCATGATCCTGTGACGATTTGAACAGGTGAGACTTTCTTAGGCACAGAAATGACTCTTCGATATCTAGAAATTGAGCTATTCGGCCAACACTGAAAGATATATCTTCAGTGGGGACAATCAACAGTCGGTGATGTGGAATGGTTTGTAACAGTGATTCATAGGTACGTGACCACAGACTCAAGTAGGACGCCATTGGAAACAAGTCATAGCGTCGGAATAAGTCTTTCTCTTGGCCGTAGGCGAAGTTATCTGGCATGTACAGGGCTTCCAGACATTTGTGCCAGGCACTGCCGACCGGGTTTCGTTTATTGATCGTGTGATTTATCATTGAATTAACCCAACTGAGCGGATCTCTATAGGTCAATATAAATCTTGCTGATGGAAAGAGATCCACCAGTATGTCAATAAAGAAGTAATTGGAAAAGTTACTCTCCATTTCCAGCTGCATGCAATGTTCGCGAAGCAGATAAAAGTTTCGAATTTCATTCTGGTTGTTGACGCCATTGCAAAAGTCGATGATCAGTTTGATCATCAGTTTGATGTCTGGCTCATGTTGGGATCGAAAATGTTTTGAAAATAAGCCATCTATGGATGTTGTTCCGGATTTCATTAAGCCGAGTGTGAAGGCATGACACCTTCGTTGACGAAACAGGTTTCGCAATGTATACGCTGGTTGAAACATGCGCCTGTGCGACATCACATTACTCCATATCATTTCAGAATCTTTCATAAGATTTGCAGAATAAAACTTTGCGTTTATGATTTAAAACAACAGTACCGTGTTAATAGTTTCATTTAACTCACAATATATCAGAAAAGTAAGCTGCTAATATTCATCTAAAAGTTGAAGTGGAAATCATCAGGGAGTAGATGTTCCAGGGCAAAGAAGGATCGGTCTATACCCGGTTTTTAGGAAAAATCAAGCGGTAATCGAATTTGTGACCTGCACTTTTGACGGAATTTTTCTTAAACAATCTATTCCTGCAAATCAAAAATTTTCTTAGAAATATATGTCTTGTGTTCAGCTCACCATATTGCCAACCGTGAATACTATATAACCAACGTGCAGCGATATTTTCTTTGTTTACCACGGCTTTTGCGATATTATGCCCAGAATTGAGTAGTTCTTGCTGTACAAGATAGAGCATTTCGGTACCTGTGGCGTTGCCTTTATATTCCGCGATAACCCTATTATCAAACATATAAACCTCTCCTTGGTTCATTTCAATTTCATGGATTTCCACAGACGGGTGGTATTTATCGCGACCGATATTCCATTCAAACCACCAGATGTAACCTACTATTTGATCTTCTATTTTAGCGATAACTCCTTTAAATTCACTATCCAGATAATTGCTAAATTTTAATACTATATTCTCTGGAACGTTAAGGTGCTTAAGTTCATGTAAAAGTTCCTTATTAATGTACTCCAAAGTAATTTTATTGCCTAACTGAAATTTACGCTGCTTAGTCAAATCCCAAGAGATAATGTATTCATATTCCTTAAAATAAATTTGTCCCAGGATCTTTTTCCTTAATTTTCCTGCAACCTTCTTTTTGGTTTTCTTGAAGTCGTCTTCAACCAAAGATTTCCTGATCTTGTTAATAATATGTACCATAGTTAAATTTCTGTGCAGATATTATTATCAATTCAATAGTCCCAACCAATAATGTCCAGCTAGTTGCACGGTACTTCCTGATAATAGCTCAAATTTAATTGCAAATACCGAAAGATACTAAAATAAATTATATCATATCATGCAATAGTGACATAATAATAAAAAGGCAATTTTATGAAGGAATGATCGACATCAGAATTTTTTCAAATTGGTTACATATATGATCCAGCTCATGATGATCTGCTAGGTAATTTTTGCATTTTAAGGCAACTTCATCATAGTTGGGATCATCTATTAGCGTATTTATAGCATCCCCCATTTCCTCATAGGACTTAACGGTAATTCCCAATCCATACTTGCTAATTATCTGGTCAGGATCGATACTTTCACGGGATATAATTGGAGTCCCAACTGCTAGGGCTTCTAAAAATGTATTAGAAAATCCTTCAAAGTGAGAAGTATTTACTAAAAGGTATGCCTTGGATAAGTAGAAAAATACCTGGTCGCGATTAAGGGTACCTACTAATTCAACATTGTCACATGAATCTAAATTCTCCAAACAAATTAAGATTTCATCGGATGTCTTATTGGTTGAGGAACCGGCTATTTTGAATTTAACATGAGGTAATGACCTAACAAGTTGGTACATAAAGGGCAAGTTTTTAACAGGAGCAAAGTTACCTAACCACATTACATACTTTCTTTGTTGATGACTTTGAAATGGTGGCAATTCTTTTCTGTAATGAAATGGGTTTGATATTAGGGCTATGTTTTTATTTCCGAACCTTTTTTTGAATTGCTGGCATTGATAAGAGTTTTGACAAACAATCAGTTGAGCTCTTCGGACTCCGAATTCGTATGAAATGACTTCGAGTCTATTTAATATTTTATCGTAAGTCCCATCGGTATCCGCGTCACTTGCCACCAAAAAAACAAACGGTATATTTAATAGTTTGCCTATTAAGGCCATAACACCGGTATTCATAGCGCTGGTAACCTGAAAGAGAATATCTGGTTTATAAGATTTTATTTTTTGGTACATTCGAACCCTGTCACGCAGGAAGTCATATCCTTTGATCTTACTACCACCTTTTGATGAAGGGAATCTAAAAGACTCCACAACATCGAAATCAGGTTGGTGTTTGATAATTTTCTTTGCCCCGGTCCAAGTTAATATACCAGTTTGATGCCCCAGTTGTGTGAAGCCTTGGATCAAGTGGAACACCCGAATACTTGCTCCTCCAAATGGTTTTCCATCATCTTGCAGTATAAATGGGATGTTACTATCAAGAAAAAGTAATTTCATTTCATTAAAGATCTAGACTAGAAAAAAGGATTGATTGTAGTCTAATATCATCATCCTCAAAACTTTCTAATTCGCATTAACCCATCAATTACTGTGAGGTTATTGGCCTCATTAATTGTGTGGAGTCCGATAATGTTTTTACTCCAACCTGGTTTGTATGACGTTATTTCAACCTCAAGGTACTCACTAGTACTCAGTGTAATAACTTTGTTTATTTTTAAGCCATAACCATACCTCTTTTGACAGATTTGTGAAGGTCGATATAATTGCCCACTTCTTTTGAATAACCTGCCGGCCGGCCTGGCACTGGAAGTATCAGAAACTATTGGGTTCTGAGGGTGCGCACTCCAATGATTGCTGGTTGGGTCATCCGAATAAAAGAGATAAAGTTCGTCCCAATTTAAAGCCCCGGAATTTTCCCGAACATTGGTAAATAACCACCAACTACCATCATGTTCTACTACCGTGGTGTCCGCGGCCACTATATTGCTTATAAGGTCATACTGATAATCCCATTGGAAAGGGAATTTCGAACTCTTGTACAACTGGATATTTCCATTTTCGGAAGTTTCCGGGATCATATAATAGCTACCTTTCCAATGAAAAATAAAAGGATACGACAAATGATAGGGTTTACTTAACACCGTGGTTGGATGACTTATATTGCCCTCCGGGTCCATTTGAATCATTGAAATAGTCCCTTTGGCATTCTTTTTTAATGAGATATCTTCAAAAAAGATGTAGTATTCTCCATGTTCGAATACAACGAAAGGATCCGCCCAGAACCTGTCCTTAGGGGGCATTAATTTTCTATATTGACCAAATGAAAAATCTCCTTTTTCATTAGATGATAACAGCAGGATCCACTTTTCAAGATAGATTTTGTGATAGAATTTTTTAAAACATAGTCTTTGGTAATACTTCAAAAGTGGAAAAACCAATGATCTAACATTTGGTATCCGGGCAGGTGGTGACTTGACACTGTTTTGATATTTATTTCGAACCATATCAAAAAACTCCGTTTTTCCTAGCTCATGCAATTTCACTAGCTGCCGTGGTATAAATGAAGCAGTTTTCCAATAATGAGGATTAGCATTACGTTTGATATAAATAGACCAGATAGAAGAATAAGATTGATATACAATTTCCTTGCTATTACCAAGTTGGGCAGTTAGTACGCAGTTTATTGAGGGTTTATCTTCTATAACTTCCCAAAACCCAGCAGTAATTCTATTGAAATTTTTATCATAGTCTTGGAAACGCCATAAGCCAAGTGTTGAATTTATCAAGTGAGAATGACTATAGTCGCCGTCTGATAATTGAATCCACAAATCAACTGGATGTTTATTAATCGCCCTTTTTTCTATATCGGTGAAAACTCTGGTAGAACTCTTGGCACTCGAAAACTCTAAAGTTGGACAGTTTTCCAGCAATGACTTTACATGGATTTTACTAAACGCATTTGGAATAGGTTTTTTTATTTGATAATTGTTTCTTATGAAATTATCATACATTTTTAACCCTTTGCCCTTGATTTTGCTATTTACCACCACTAGCGAAATTCGCGCAAACTTCAGGTCTTTTATTTTTTGTAACATTAGATGTTCCCATGCAGGAATATTCAGTGAATCAAGAATTATTCCTATTGAAATTTCTATTTCATGTTTCAACGAATTCAAGGAATTGGGATCAACCATTTATGAAGGATAATTATTAAACTAAGATAGCGGTTGCTTTTATGCAAACTTTCAACCAAGTTTTCAATTTAATATTCTTATTTTTGATCTTCTAATGAAGGCACTACCTCAATACTTGATTTTATGGAAGTAAAAGCCCAAGCCAAAAGGGCCATTCCATATTCAATTGGCATATCTGTTTTTAACATTGTGGTGGCCCTTTTTGGGATGGTATTCCTGGTAAGGTATCTCGAGGCTGTTGAGTATGGGGTATTGGCAATACTTACAGGATTACCGGTGATCTTTAATTTATTGATTTCATTCGGATACGATCAATATATCTTGAGATACATCCCGAATATCTCAGAGTCCAAACTAGTAGGGGATATTATTTGGAGGATAGTCTTTAAACGAATGGCCTTGGCCATTATATTTTCATTATTACTAATTGCCACATTCGATATTTATTCAGAAAGGTTTGAGTTAACGGAATACTATCCCCATTTGGTTATTTTTCAGATTGTGGTTGTTTTTCGCATAGGAAATAATCTCCTAAATATAAGCTTTGGCGTTAGGTTTTTACAGAAGCAGGTTCTTTTACTTGGTGTGATTTACCAGGCACTGCGGATATCAGCAATAATCTACGGAGTGATAGAAAAGAAGGATCTGCAGTTTTTCATTTTGGCTTTCACAGTGGCTGAGATTATAAGAATATTGTTGTCTAGTATATTGTTTTCAAAACATTTTGGGCAGCCTCGGTTGAGAAAGCTAATTCAGTCTAGAGATGAAAGTAAGGAAGAAAAAAGCTATAGAAATATAAGCTACCTTAATAGTTTAGGGACTTCTTTTCTGGGAACCGATATTGATAGGTATGTACTGGGTTACTTTTCCACAAATGTTCAAGTTGCCATATATGCAATAGCCACCAAAATTTTAACACATCTTTTGTATTTGTACCCAAGTAAAATGTTTAAATCCGTAATAGAACCTGCATTTTATAGTAAGTATGATAATTCAACCAATGAATCCGATCTTAATAACATGTTTCAATTTCTATTTAATGCCAACACTATGATTGGATTCATGTTTATTTCTATCTTTTATCCTCTAGGAGATAAACTTTTAATGCTGGTATTCGAACAGAAATATATTGAACAGGTCTTTTGGCCTTTGCTTATTTTTCTAATTTTTATAGTATTTTATGCGATACCATTAGGTTTAGTTGCAAATGCCATTAAGAAGCCAAAGATCTTACTTTACTCTAAGATCTCTGTGGTAGTCAATATAGCTTTGGGAATTCCGTCAGCGTATTATTTCGGAGCTATTGGAATGGCCGCGGCAACAGCTTTTAGTGTTACATTAAAAAACGCAATCATATATTTACTTTCATCAAAGTACGTGACTATTAGATTACCCTGGATGTCGACATGGAAGGCATTAATAAATGCCCTGATTACCTTAGGTGTGTTATATTTGTTAGATGAATACCTTAGTCTGCCTGTTATTATTTCGTTGGTTATTGGGATAATAATATATATAGTCCTTTTGAAGGTTAATCCCATATTAACTCCAGACCAAAAAAACTTGCTCTTGACGCTTGTACCCAATAAATTTGGGGCATTGGCCAAAGCATTGATTTGATTTTGAGTTAATATTTTTTCCAAGCGGTTATTTCGCGTCCAAAAAGCTTTTCGAATTTTTGTATATCCTCCTTGATTTCTAAGTATAGTTTCTGTTTTAGATCAATAGGAAATTCAGGTTTTTCAGGCAATTTATTGCCTATTACTCTCAAAGATAGTTCTATTAATGATTTTGGGAAGAAACGTCTCAGAGGTTTAAAAGGAACAAAAATACGACCTATACCCTTTTCCGAAAGTACATTTCTATTTGTTGATTGATTTGTGGGTTTATACTGACTATTTTCTAAAAAAGGTTTTATGTCAATTTCCAAAAACCGTGCTATTTCAACCAGGGTATTTTGTGGACTGGCAATCAAGTCTTCAAACAAGAGAAGCAATACTCTATCTCTTCCGAATGATTCTATAAACGGACTAATCTGATAATAGTATTTGGAGCGTAATGTATACGATTCATTATTTCGTATTTCAGTTTGTAGATCTTTATGGGTTCTTTTTCTGACCAGCCTATGAGCATAATTAGATATTATTCGTTCAATGGGGTCCCTGGTGATATAAATATGTTTCATTTGTGGATTATAAGCATGAATCCTTTTGGCAGTATCTTCAAATTCGGGCCGCATTGTATAGGTTGTAGATCCCTCCCCCAAAATTTGACCATACCGGGGTTTGAAAAGTTTATGGTATTTATTGAGATGATTCCTCCAATCAGGATCTCTACTAAAATAATCTGGTTCCTTTTCGAGACAGAAGCAAACTTTTGGATGCTTCGATATATAATTGGACAAACTGGTAGTGCCACTTTTTTGAGCACCAATTATCATAAAATCTATGTTAAAACGATTTTTCACTAATTCTCAATTACGTACATCCGAGGGATAAAGAAGCACTTTACATATAGATAGGCCAATGCTTCACCAACGACTGTTCGGAAGCCGATACTTGACTTCCACCATTTATTTTGATCATAGCTTAAATCGTCAAGTGAAATGATGCCGAACTGGTACTCAGCCCCAATCGCTTTGGTGTACAATAGTTTACTTCGCCGTGCATGTGGCCCAATGGTTAGAATGTTAATGGTGTGGTTTTGAATAGACGCGGTTTTTAACCATTTGTTTACAATAAGGGCATTAGAATAGGTTCTGTCCCTTAAAATTTTCTTGCTCGGTAATGCCACAATTTTCTCTGGATCGAAACCTAATTGATTCAATTTAACAACCCCAACATCCACATAGGTTTGAAATCCACTATATGTACCCATTGGGACAGGGCCTCCCGTGATCAGTATCTTTTCACATTTCAAGTTATTGAATACTATCATGGCACTGTCAAAAGCATAGTCTGGAAGTGAGCCTTCTATCACTAACACCCCGTTTTTGTACGGTTCATTGGTAGCCAAATAAGAATATACAGTGACTTTCAGTAAGGTTAGTAAAATTAATAACAAGAAAATAAAGAGTACCCAACCTTTCCAGGTGGGAACCCAAATATTCTTTCTTTGAAAAATTGAAAATGATAGCTGCAAGGGTAGTTTTACCTGATATATTTAGTTTTGCAATAATTTATTATATTCGATTTCATAACTTCTCACCATTTTATCAAGGTTGAAATTTTCAATAACGATTTTTTTACCTTCAGACCCCATGCGTTTAGCAAGATGGTTGTCATCCAAGATTGTCAATATTGATTTGATTAATCCTTGTATGTCATAAGGTTCTATCAAAATGCCTGTTATTCCATCTTTCACCAATTCTGGTGTACCACCACCATTGGTGGCTATTACCGGTTTGCCAAATGCCATAAATTCGAGAACAGCATTTGGTATCCCTTCTCCATGAATTCTGTGGTTTGTAGTAAGTACACCTAGGTCTATTGCACTCAGGTAACGTTCAATGTTACTTTTACGACCAATTAATTGGATATTTTCTTTTAAGGAATCAGGTATCATGGCCTGGAATTTGGATAAAAGTATCCCATCACCGATGGCAACAAATGCTATATCTTTTCTTGTATTGGAAATATGTATCGCGGCATCAAGAAAAGTGTGGTAATCTTTTCTAATCTCAAACGCGCCAACCATAGCTACAATTTTTTTCCCATGTAGGTTTAACTCATCTTGAATTTCATTGGTTGAAATCGAATAATTTAATCTATTTAGATCATAACCATTATGAATGAAAACACTTTTCGCTTTAGGTGCGTTGTATGACTTTAGACCCATTTCGGAATTGGCTATTATCAAGTCAGACATGGGAAATGTGAGTTTACTCCGAATCCAGTTAGTGACTTTAAGTCGAAAAGGGGCATTGTATATCATGGCATTTACAAACTTTATACCTAATAATTTTGCGACGGGTAGTGAATAAACAGAGCACATACTTTCACAACTCTGAATGATCGAAGGTTTTATTTGTTTGCATAGTTTATATAGGCGACTGAAAATACTCAAATCCTTTTTCCTTCGCCTTTCGAAAAAGTGAATTTTTATTGGTAGGTCAAATACATCTTTATAATCGATAATAGTGGACAGCATCACCAGATGAATTTCCAGGGATTCATTTTTAGATAATCCTTTAAATAACTCAATGAATCTTCTTTCTTTGCCGCCGGTTTTCAGCGTATCAATAATAAAGAGTATTCTCATTTGCTCAAGATGACTTTCATTAAGTTTTGTAATACCAATTATTTAGTGGTCTTTTTAAAAGACAAGGGTCGTTAAAGTTGTACCTTTTTTAGTAAAAGCCATAGCTACATGGGTTTTACTTCTTTTTTAAGATAAAAAGAAAAATTTGAAAGAACAATTCCACCGAATACGATTTGTCAGAGCAATAGTGACACCGATCAAGAATACAAACTTGAAAGATTCTCAAATTTCAGAGGAATGATCTAGAAGCAGGTAATGTATTAAATATTGTACCATTTATGATCGGGAGAAGAATACTAAAATAGAATCTTAAACACGTATGTGGTATATTAAGCACGGATACCATTCTTGGATTAAAGGTTAGTGGAAGAAATAATTCTTGCCGATAAAAACATCAAAGTGCCGTTATTTCAAACCAAGTCTGTTTTAAGAGATACGTTTGGTGAAAATTTACCAAAATCGATTTTAAACGCTCCAAAAAAGGTTTTAATGTTCCCCTACCAGAATGGGTCAAAGACGACTCTGTTAATCAAAAGCTAACAGATTTATTGGAAACAGATGGGTTAAATAATAAATTGGTTAAAAAAATCGCAAAGAAAACAAAGAGAGTAAATCTGATAATGGGAACTTTATATATAGATTTATGGTTTTTAGTGATTGGATCAAACAGACTACTGGATCCTAAAGCAGTTATTTATTAACAGTTTTACAAAATTAAATCACTTTGTTTATGGTACGTAAAACTCTTGATATTTCCCTTACTCCAAATTTTAATTTCCGAAGGTATTCATTAGTGCTATCCTTGTTTTTTCTTGCAGTTTCAAGTTCTTGCCAAATTGATTCTACAAATGCACAAAGCCTGGTGATTTTTCCAGATGCAGAGGGTTATGGTAGATTTACTAAAGGAGGAAGAGGCGGAACAATAATCAAAGTAACAAATCTTAACCAAAATGGACCTGGATCACTACGTGCGGCGGTAAAATTTAATGGTCCTCGTACAGTGGTTTTTGAAGTATCTGGAACTATCAATATGGCAAAAGACCTGGTAATTAACCATCCGTACATAACAATTGCAGGTCAAACTGCCCCTTCACCTGGGATATTGTTAAAGGGTGGTACAGTTGTCATTAAAAGCAACAATATACTCATTCAACACATTCGTGTGCGATCAGGTTTAGGAACAGATGACGCTATAAAATTTGGTGCTGCCGGCTCTGAGCAAGTATACGATGTGTACCTGGACCACGTATCGGCCAGCTGGGGGGTGGATGAAACTATGAGCGTCTATCAAAATAACAATGGATATGTTCATGATATCTCAATTGATCATTGCTTTATTACTGAGGGGTTAGCCAAGAACAATACCTTTACCGGCGCCAAAGGTTTTCTGATTAATAAGGGAAATAGTCCTAACAATGTTGTGGTAGGACCCATAAGTATCACCAAATCTCTTTTTGCACATAATAACCAGAGGAACCCAATGATATATAATGGTGTAGAATTAGTGTTGAGCAATAACATTATTTACGGATATAGGCATACTGCTCTGAATATCAATGGAAGAGCAGCCGGGATTGCAAAAGTATCTGTGATAAACAATGTATTTAAAACGAGAATACTAACAAAAATAAGCCCTGTCAATGGAGTTGATAACCCTAACGTTGAGCTTTACCTTTCAGGTAATGAGCTGGATGGCAACATTCCAAGTAATCAAAGTACACTTGTTAGCCGTAGCCTTACTCTGGTGAACCACAGTCCACTTGCCCTAAACGGGGTTAAAATACTGTCCACTCAAATCACCGAGAACTACGTTCTTCATCAAGCAGGCGCCAGGCCTACAGATAGAGATTCCGTGGACGCCAGAATTGCTAATGAAGTTAGAACTGGTACCGGAGATTGGATGGATCAAGCCGAGGTAATAAATGCATATCCTGATTTGAACAAAAATACAGTGCTCTTTACCATCTCTAATCCAAATGTTGATGATGACAATGATGGGTATACTAACTTGGAAGAGCTGTTGTTCGAAATGAAGCTTGAGATCGAGGGAAAATCCAATTAACAAGACAGAAAAATCATTGAATACAATCTGGTTCTTTTTATCAAAATGATATGATACCAGCCAAAAATCATTGTTTTCACCCTACAATTATGATTCTGGTTCAAAATTTAATTGTTCAAGTATATAGTATAACAGAAGTTATAATATATACAAATAGTTAAAATTCACTCCTACCATAGTTATATTTTTGATAGTAATTAATAGCAGCTAATTACTTCTTTAAGATTGAATCATACATCCCTAAAGTGGGTGCTATGCCCAATTATATTTTAATTGTTACACAAAAACTTAAAATAATTCTACCAATATCAAATTGAAACACATCAATTATCATTTTGGCATTTTCAGTTGCTCCACAGATGCATTAAATATCATAAAGAACTAATAATCAACACTTTGTAAAAAACACCAGATGATCATTTTTTCTTGGCATATATCCTGCTATGCTTTTAACAAGAAATAGTCAAATCTGGTGGATACAATTATTAGTGCAAAATTGTTCAGAATTTTTTAAACATACTTTGAATGTCTGGTAAGAATTTTTACTCTCTATTATCTACTTGC
The DNA here is from genome assembly GCA_003232185.1 of Flammeovirgaceae bacterium. Taxonomy (GTDB): domain Bacteria; phylum Bacteroidota; class Bacteroidia; order Cytophagales; family Cyclobacteriaceae; genus SZUA-3. The sequence continues at coordinate 23,774 of QIMC01000337.1, forward strand.
GTTATCTCATCTATATTTTTCTCATTCATACTTATTGCTAATGTAAATTTTGCATTTGGCCAATTACCTGTATTCCCTGAAGCGGAAGGTTTTGGCAGGTTTGCAACTGGAGGAAGAGGTGGGACTATAATTCGCGTTACTAATTTGAACTCTAGTGGCGCAGGTTCTTTAAGCAATGCTGTAAACTCGAGCGGTGCTAGAATTGTGGTTTTCGAGATTTCAGGAACCATTAATTTGGGAAGTGATTTGGTCATCAGAAATCCAAACCTGACCATTGCTGGCCAATCTGCCCCTTCACCTGGGATATTGTTAAGGGGTGGTACGGTTGTCATTAAAAGCAACAATATACTCATTCAACACATTCGAGTGCGATCAGGATTAGGATCCGATGATGCCATAAAATTTGGAGCCGGCAGTTCTGAACAAGTATATGATGTATATCTAGACCATGTTTCTGCCAGTTGGGGCGTTGATGAAACTATGAGTATTTACCAAAACAACAATGGATATGTTCATGATATCTCAATCGATCATTGCTTTATTACGGAGGGGTTAGCCAAGAACAATACCTTTACCGGCTCCAAAGGTTTTTTGATTAATAAGGGAAATAGTCCTAACAATGTTGTGATAGGACCCATAAGTGTCACCAAATCTCTTTTTGCACATAATAATCAACGAAATCCGAAGATCTATGATGGCACAGAATTAATCTTTAGTAATAACGTTATTTATAGTTATAAGCATACCGGATTGTCTATTGACGGTAGAACTGATGGAATTTCGGTGGTGACGGCAATAAATAATATATTCAAAACAAGAGTTAATCCAAATGTAAATCCGGTACAAATGGATGATAACCCTAACGCTCAGATTTATCTTTCCGGGAATGAGTTAGACGGCAATGTTCCCTCTAATCAAAGTTCGCTGGTTAGCGGTAATGTTAATCTTGCTGGCCAGAGTCCGCTATCTCTAAATGGGGTTAATATCCTTTCCACTCAATTAACTGAAGACCATGTTCTTAATCAGGCTGGAGCCAGACCCGTAGATAGGGATGCCGTGGATGCGAGAATTGTCAATGAGGTGAAAACCGGAACCGGCGACTGGATGGATCAAACAGAGGTGAATAGTGCTTATCCTAACTTAGCGGTTAATAACCGATCATTTAGTATATCCAACGCAAACGGCGATGATGATGGTGATGGCTACACTAATGTAGAAGAATTACTTTATCAAATGAAATTGGAAGTTGAGGGAAGAGCAGGCGTCCCAAGCAATACCGCACCTACTATTAGTAACATATCTAATCAAACTATTGATGAAGATGATACTATGGGTCCTATCTCATTTACTGTTAACGATGCTGAGTCTTCTGCTAACTCTTTAACCCTAAGTTCTAGTTCAAGTAACAATACTTTAGTCCCAAATAGTGAGATTGTATTTGGAGGCAGCGGTACCAATCGCACCATAACTATCACGCCAACTTCAGGTCAATTTGGTACTGCTACAATCACTGTTTCTGTTTCTGATGGAAGTGTACAGGTTTCTGATATATTCGTCCTGACAGTTAATGAAGTATCAACTGGAAATACGCCTCCCAGAATTGCTAATATAGCCACCCAAACCATAGATAAGGACCAGACTATGGGTCCAATTGTCTTTACAGTTGAGGACGATGAATCTGCGGCAGGCACATTAACATTATCTGGAAGTTCTAGTAACACCGGACTTGTCCAAAATAATGATATTGTTTTTGGGGGCAATGGAGGAAATAGGACCATAACAATTACACCTAATCCTGGCCAAACAGGACAGGCGACTATTACTGTTACCGTATCAGATGGCGAGGATCAGGATGTGGAAACTTTTACGTTAAGGGTAAATGAACCGGTATCTAACAATACTCCTCCTACTATTTCCAATGTTTCTAACCAAACCATAGATCAGGACCAATCAGTAGGGCCTTTGAATTTTACCATTGGCGATACAGAAAGTTCAGCGTCCTCCTTAACGGTAACTGCCGGTTCCAATAACAATGGATTGGTGCCTTCTGGTAGCATTAATTTAGCAGGAAGTGGAACAAATCGCACCATCAGTATTACTCCTAGTGCTGGACAGTTCGGTACGGCCAGCATTACCATAACTGTTTCAGACGGGGAAGATGAAGGTTCTATTAGTTTTGTATTGAACGTAAACCAAGTTGCAGCAGGTGGTACACCTCCGACTGTAAGTAACTTGAGTAATCAAACAATCTTGCAAGATGAGACGCTTGGGCCTCTTGGTTTCACAGTGGATGATAATGAATCTAACCCTGGTACACTTTTATTAACCGGAAGTTCAAGCAATGGTGCACTGGTTTCAAACACGTCAATCATTTTTGGTGGAGGAGGCAGCGATAGAAACATTACAGTAATCCCTACTACTGGTGCCTTCGGCACTACTATCATAACTGTTACTGTATCAGATGGTCAGGAACAGGATTCTGAAACCTTTGAACTTAACGTGACTGCTAATACGGCTCCTACAATAAGTAACATTCAAAACCAAACAATTGATCAAAACCTGGTATTGGGACCCATTAGCTTTACAATCAGTGATTTAGAAACAGTAGCTGGAGACTTGGTATTAGATGCTAGTTCAAGTAATACCGCGCTGGTGTCAGCACCAGGCATAAACCTTGGTGGAAACGGCAATGATAGAACTATTACCGTAACCCCACGACAGGACAGAAGTGGGATTACCGAAATTACCATATCTGTTTCAGATGGAACAAACATCAATTCAATCACTTTCCAAGTAACAGTAGTTGGCCCTTCACCTAATACCCCTCCTACAATTAGTCAGATCACTGACCAGACCGTAGAGGCGAATGAGGTTCTGGGGCCTTTGGAGTTTAACGTCGATGATTCGGAAACTACTGCAGGTACTTTGACGTTGAGTGCAAGTTCCAGCAATAAAGTATTAGTTCCTGATGAATCGATATCGCTGGATGGAAGTGGCATTAACCGACTTGTAACAATCGTTCCAGCACCCGATGAAATCGGCCAGACTACCATAACCATAACAGTTTCGGACGGGCAGGATGTGACTTCAACCGATTTCATGCTGGAAGTAAATCAGGTAACCCCAACAGGTGCAGCTCCTACCATCAGTAACATTGTCGACCAGACTGTCATGCAGGATGAGGTATTAGGGCCAGTTAATTTTAGAGTCAATGATACAGATTCAAATCCCATGGCATTACAGGTAACCGGTAGTTCCAGTAATGGAGCTTTGGTTCCGAACCAATCTATATCATTCGGTGGGTCAGGAAGGGCCAGAACCTGTACAGTAGTACCAAATAGTGGAATGTCTGGGTCCACTACTATCACGCTTACCGTCTCGGATGGACAGGAACAGGTTTCGGAAACATTTCAACTTTCCGTTGTTGAAAATGAACCTCCAACCTTAAGCAAAATCGAAGATCAGAGTATAGAGAAGAACCAAACTTTAGGCCCTATTGAGTTTTCAATCGGTGATCCTGAGACTGATTCAGAGGATTTGATAGTGAGTGTTAATTCAAACAACATAGAGTTGGTGCCTGAGCAGGCCATTGAGCTTAGTGGCACTGGGTCAAATCGGTCAATAACCATAAACCCTGGTAAAGATCAGATCGGGTCTGCAAAGATTACTGTGACAGTGTCAGATGGTTCTGAAAAGATCAGTCAAAGTTTCACTGTTACTGTAGCAGAACCAGAAAAGAAAGAAATTACATTTTCTGTTACTATTCAGGATGCAGATTGCCATGGGGAGAATGGTGCCATTGAACTTAGTATCGAAGGCGGCGTAGCTCCCTATACCTATGATTGGTCCAATGGGGCGTCCACTGCAAGCATTAGCAATTTGAAGACTGGGATCTATACCATTACGGTAGTTGACAATGCCGCAAACTCGGCCACGGCATCATTTGTTGTGAACGAAGCACAAGGCCCGGATAAACCCAATATTTCTTGGGTTGGAGATGACTTGCTGGCTTCTGCGGCCGAAAGGTATGAATGGTTCATTGATGGTGAAGTTATCCAAGGGGAAACTGGAAGAACTATTACTCCTCTTAGGTCCGCTGATTATATAGTAACAGTTTATGATACTAATGAATGTTTTGCTTCTTCAGATGAGTTCACAGTTACCATTTCTGAAACTGACATTGAGGGCTTAGAACTTTATCCTATACCAGTTATGAGTGATTTAAATGTCGAATTGGATCTTAAACAAGCCAATTGTAAGATAGGGATTGGTATTTTCACCTTACAAGGCAGGCCAATTATTCTTAAGAGATTTGGTAAAAATATTGATAAACAGTTCAAAACGACTATGGATTTAAACCAATTAAGACCTGGTGTTTACATTATCAAAATCCGTGTGAATGATGAAATAATTCAAAGAAAGCTGATAAAGATGTAGAGAAAACTTGATCAAACGCCAATAATGGGAGGGTAGCTTTATATAGCTACTCTCCTTTTTTTGGTTTATGGCTCTCCAATTACAGTCCAACCATTGTCGACAAATCGCCGTCAGAATGAAGCATATTTTCACAGACGATCACTACCAACTATTTTTTTATGGAAACTATAGTAAACATACTCACAATAAGCTATTAAGAATATTGCTATGAAACCCGTTTGTCTTATAGTGCCATCATAGTGCATAAAATTAATGGCACGTCGATTGGCGCAACCAATAAACATAAGCAGTACGATGATTAAACATGTTAATCCTAAGAAGCTAAGATTCCTGGGTTTCTGATTCATAAAACCAAAGAATCTAACAAGGAAATAAAGGTAGATAAATATGTGATAGCCTAAGCCTAAAATTCCTAGCTGGTGGGTTATACCATTCCAAAAGCCTTCGGACCAGTTGTACTCCCATTCTACGTAAAACATTCTGGGGATAATCTGCAGATTTTTAACAAATTGATTTATGGAAAGGTCAGAAACCTTCCTGTTCAAATTCTGAAAATCTTCGGCAGATTCTACATTTACCATTGATTCCATACGGGTGAATAAGAATTCAGGCTGTATTATGACCAGAACTAACATAATAATAAAAATCCCAGCTGTCATTTTCAGGTCACGTTTCAGACCTATCGTAATAGCGAACCCAAGTACTGTGAATACATAAGCCTGTCGAGATAAACTAATTGCTATTCCCCCCAAGAGGAGCACTATGGAGAGGATATAGAAATATTTTAATGCATTTCGGGTTGAAAATCTATTTATTGCAAGGAATAATGCGAATACCAATAAAATACCCCAGTCATTTTTGTGACCGAAATATGGATTTTGCCAGAGTAAATTGTTGAACGTACCTTGTTCCATGACTAATACGGCAGGGTTTTCAATTGCTAAATAAATTAGCGTTCCTGCTTGAAGTGCTGCCAAAAGAACAAAAAGGTTGAAAAACCTCAATATATTGGACTGACTAAATTTGGTAAAAACGACATAAATTACATACAGATGCAAGCCGATATTGAATGTTTTGGCAATAAAGTTTTTTAAGCCCAAAGCTTCGGTTTGACCCAGAGACAATGGCGGCTCTTGCACAATATGTAAGATATCTGCGCTGATCTTGATAAAAATAAATGAGATCGTCAAAAGGAGCACTGTCCCATATTGAACTGGAAATTTTCTAATCGACTTACTTCTCAGACTAAAATAAATAGCAGGCCAACATGCTATTCGCTGAAACTTTAAGCCGCTTATTTCCGAACCTATCAGGTTGTCTGGAAAAGGTATAAAAAGTACCAGGGTCAGTACGGCAACGGCATTATAAAACGAAGTAAATTGAAAAATAAATATCCCGGCAGCCACTATATATCGAACCTGCTCAGCTGGTTCCATATAAACAGTCAGCCAACAAATCAGATAAATTACACTTAATTGGATCAATGAAAAAACCTGAGTGTTCACCTGAGTTCCTGTAAAATTTTCGGCTAAACTAATTGATGGTGTGGGATTAGAGGTACTAATCACGTGTCACTCTATTGAAGTACTTTCTTGATCCAACTTTGCTTAAAGTCTTCTTCATAATATCCATACCCATATTGTGATTTTTTCACATCAACATCGTTAAAAATGAGAGACAGATTCTTTAGCTGACCAGAATTATGAATATTATTAATTTCACTAATGTGACTCTTCAAGGTATAGCCCTTTCTTACCACAAAAATATTTAGATCAGATTTAGACATTAATTCAATAGCGTCGGAAATAATCCCGATTGGTGGAGTATCAATGATGACATAGTCAAAAAGACCCTTTATCTTATACAACATTTCATCAAACTTACCGCTAATGAGCAACTCTGATGGGTTGGGTGGTATCGCCCCCGGAGTTACATAAAGTAAATTTTTATATTTTGATTCTTGGATAATATCCTCAAGGTCCGCAATTCCAGCTAAATAATCGCTTAGACCTAGCTGCCCTTTTCTAATTGTATCAGACTCTATTCCATAGTCTTCGAAATTGGCTTTTTTTCTCATGTCAGCATGAATAATCACTACTTTTTTCCCGAAATTAGAAAAGACATACGCCAGGTTTTGTGAAACAAATGTTTTTCCTTCTCCGCTAATTGATGAGGTAATCAGAAAAACCAGTGAGCTGGATTTTCCTTGGGTCAGATATCTTAAATTGGAACGAACGTTTCTGAAAGATTCAGAAATGGCCGATTTAGGTCTATTTTCAGCTACAATAAAACTATCCTTTTCCTTCACTTTAGCAATAGTGCCCAGTATTGAAATGTTAGTAAGGTCTAGTAATTCTTCCTTAGAATTAATCTTTTTATTGAAGTAGTCGAAAACAAGAATCATTAGGATTGGAAGGGCTAGCCCCAAAATAACGGCAAAAGCATAGTTTAATATAGGACTGGGTTTAACAGGTTTTGTTCCTTGAACTTGGGCGGTGTCTATTATGCGGAAATCCACACTATTCGAAGCTTTAGCTATTCCAGCTTCGGCCTTTTTTTGCATTAGGAACATATACAACTGCTCATTCAGCTGGTAGTTCCTGCTAATATCGGTGTATTCACGGGCAGCTTTTGGAAGACTGCTAACGGTAGACCGCAGTTCACCTATTTTGCTATTTATGTTGTTTATTTCCACTGAAGTGGTGTATACTAACCTCTTTAGAACTTCAGATATATTCTCCTTTAAAACATTGATTTCTTTATGTTTTAAGCCTAACAATGGATTGTTAAATTTTTTTTCTGATTCTACTACTCTCACCTCTAATAGTAGATCAATTAAGGTATTTACTTGTCTATCAAGATTTTGATCCTCAATCCCCATGGAAGATGGCGGAATAATCTGCTCCAAGTGATTATTATTAATCAGTCTTTGCATATCCTGCAACTGGACCATTTTTGCGTTTAGGGAAGACTTGTCTCGATTATAGTTATTAATGGTCGCCATTATACCGGTAGTCTGTGCGTCCAGGTCAATAGTATTCGTTCTCGATTTGAAAACCTCCAAGCGGTCCTCGACCATGCTCAAAGAGTCACCCATATAAGCTATCTGTTTATTAATAAATTCGATGGTTTTTGCAGCTATATTGTTTTTCTGCTCCAGTTCGTTTTTAATGTAGTTTTCAACTAGTTTATTAACAAAGTCCATCAGTTTGGGGGGGGTATTACCCTCCAATGAAATTTTTAGAACGGAAGATTTCAATGAATAGGGGCTAATTGTCAGGTTTTCTCTAAACTGCTTAGTCAATCTACTATAATTGTCAATTCTTATGAGAATAGGTCCCTTGTATTTTGGTGTTAGTAATTTCATCCTAAATACAAACTTATCAATCTCCACTATGGTGCCGAACCTGAAAATCTTTCCGGAAAAAACATCTGGTTTTTTTTCCTTTTTTGAAAAATACTTGTTAAAAAAGGAATCCTCATCCGCTTGAATTACCCGGAGTGTGTAAGTGCTGTCTGAGCCTCGGATTAACTCGATGTTCTTGGAAAATGGGGTCTTATTAGAAGTACTTCTAATGGAAAGCTCTACTGGAGATTTATCGTATAATTCAATGTCTCTAACCTTGCCGGGTAATATGTATGAAACTTGGAAATTAAGATCTCTAAGTGATTTTTCAACGATTGCATTAGATTTGACAACAACTGCTTCGTTCTCCAGATTTGCATTGTTTCTACCAAAGAACTCCTCTCCATACAGGATCCCCGAAACGGAATTGGCTTCCTGGGGAGGTTTAATTAAAACTGTTGATTCTACGATATACACCGGATTGGTATACCGGGTGGTTAGAAATGCCACCACTAGAGATAGACTGAGAAACAACAGAATAATATGCCATCTAACTAACAGTCGATCTATGATCTTTCTTAAGTCAATGGAGTGATGGTCCTCCGGAGGTTCTTGATTGTGCAATTTTCGATTTTCCATATTAGAGATCACTTATTGACCCAAAAATAAAGTATAGATTAAACCACGCTGGCCATGACTTGATAGGTACCGCTAATCCAATGGCACTATTGCAGGTCCAAAGGAATCATAAAAACGACGATACTTAAAATAATTGCTATCTCAATTCAAACTTCTATATAGTACTCAATTATGGAGTTGAAATTAACAGTACTTTTGTGAAATTATAAAATTTTACTAAAAAATATAAATTAATTTATAGAAACTATAATACATGTGGTATTATTTTACTGAAATAACAACATAAATCAATGATGAAAGTAGTCTATTCAAAATGTTGAGTATAACTACACCATTGACGAGTTGAATAAGGTATTACAGAAAATCTAATTTTGAAATGGAGGATCAAGCTTTAAATACTTTTCCGATTGTCTTAAAACCCGGTTACATTGCTTTCGTTCTTTTCTGGCAGACATATGATCATAAATAAATTTAGGCAACAACTTTTTTTTCAGAACTTTTAGATACTTGGTTTTGATTATATAGGCCAGGCTCTTCAGGTTGGTTTTTTTATAACATGTTAAGTTAAGGGTATGGTTTTCAACAACGCCCCAGCTTCTTTTATGCTCTGATACTCCACCTAAGAAATCATATATCTCTACACCTTCATTAATAATTTTTTCTATAACCAAAGCCCTTAAAACATTGCCGATCCTTCGTGTTCTCCAATCTGGATCGAATCCTTCTTGCAGTGAGAGCATTTGATTATTGTATAAGAAATTAAACTGGCAAGCTTTAATTTCGCCTTCAATCTCCAAGCAATAGAGCTTTACGTATTTCTTTGAATTAAATAAACCAGCCATATCGCGATAGAAGTTGCGTTTGTTTACGTTGTGAAAACTGCCAGGAAGTCCCAATGAGACCCACTTTTTTTGATGTAGCAAAAACAATGAAATCAAATACTTTTCAAGATCATTACTTAAATCGGCCTCGTAAAACTTAACCTCAAAACTTGACAATAATTTCTTAACTGTTGATTTTAGCCTGTACCTATGTTTTCCACTGAATGATCCTAGGTAGGTCTGCCAGGTACTTGGTAAATGTACATGTGAGCACACCTGGGATTCGGTTAAGACTTGCCAATCCACATTCTCGAAATAGCTTTTTAGAAAGCCCAGATTGGGAGAATTATCACGGATATCGCTTAGCGAAAATAAGTCAATATCCCTGCAATTTTTAAAAATGTGCTCAAAAAAAACTTGAATAGTGCTCCTTTCGAAGCCTTTCTTTATGATCAAATCCAGGTATTCCGACCCGGCATCACGATCACCTATAAATCTTAGACTTTTTAATCTTGATCCGGTGATTATCTTTTCCTGTCTGATGTAAAATGGAGCAATTCCTACTACTTCATTTTCAACGGAGGCAAAGAGTATATACAATTCATCATCACCTAAGAAATTTGTTATCCATGTGCTAACCCATTCATAGGTAAGAAAGATGGTGTCCGATTTGCTGGACTTCAATATATTATTCCATTTGTTACTTAATCCTTGAAGTTCATGAACCTGGGTAACTGTGCTGATCTCCAGAGATAATCCTGGTTTTTCACTTGTTTCAGTTTTAGCAAACATCTTTCAAATTCAGTATTCTGGCCGAATAAGAATCAATCGCTTTTCTCTCATTTGCCAAGTGAATCACATAGTTGATACAGGGTTCCACTGTACTTTCTTCATAATAGTATGATATTTCTACGGAAAGTAGATAAGTCATTGGATTAAAAAAATTCAAACTTAATACTCCACAAAGTAATAGGAATTATTCAAACATACTAATCACCTAATCAGTACGATTTTACGGTAAAATGACTCACTGCCTAAATCCAACTTAACTATATACACACCACCTCTAAGTTTTTCAGGTACCTTCCATTCAATCTGATGACTTCCTTTCTGCAGTTGATCAATAGCAAGTTCCATTTGAATGTCTCCTCTGATCCCGATTATTCTCAATTTTACCTGAGCCTGATTTTGGCTGTTTTTGAATTGTATAGTGGCATGATCAATTACGGGGTTTGGATAACTGATTATCTCCACATTTTGGCTCTCAAAGTCGGGCAAGTTGGTAATAATCTCGTTATTACCAGCATTTAACAGGTCACCACTAACCCCCACCTTAATTGGACTGCTTCCTCTTTCGAAGGCCCCCATATCCGGAGCAATATTGTTAAAGTTGTCATTGAAGTTGGGAATAATCACTCCTGCACTCTCCCCAGGTGCTCCTGACGCCAGGGCAAACATTCCAGGTTGATTATTTACGTCGTATTGGGGCAATTCCCTTCCCAGATCAATACCATTGATCTCATGTAACATAGTATCACAGCTTTGTTCCACACCACCTCGATATAGATCATAGTCCCAACTATTTGTACAACTTTCGATACCTGCTTCCATCACCGCACCGGCGCTCCTGCTAACAAAAATGTTGTTTCGGGAGATCAAATTTAGAATTGCCCCGCCTGAGGAAGAAATTGATTGATTGGAGCCGGTAGGTCTACTGGTTCCAGTCGTTCCCTCAGGCTGTAATACTGTATTATGAAAGACATAGGTTCTTTTAAAGGGCAAGATAACGGTATCGCTTCCCGCTTTGAGAAATGGACCTTGCTCCCACAGGTCTGAGTTAGTTTCTGGCCCATTCCTTTTGCTTTCGTTCACTATATTTCTCCAGATGTATAGGGGGCCTATTGTAGTACTTGCTATGGCAATCTTGGTGAAAGTTTTGTCGATATAATTACCCCAAATCCTTACGTTGTTGTTGGCTCCCTCGCTTTCAATTCCATCGTCCCAGCACCTTTGAATGAAATTTCCATAGATATCGGAGTCTTTATTTGGAAACCCACGAAAGCTTTTGTTGTCCCCTGCACCAAAACCGTCATTGAAATAATGTGCATCATCTGAAAATACTTCATTGTATCTGATCACATGATTTCCATTGGTGTTCCAAAGGGAAACGGCTTGGGGGCCTGCAGGGTGATATTGTCCATTACTACGACGCTCAGCCCAACTATTGGCATCTGTTCTCGGATGATGGAACCTGTTATATTGGATGATAAGCCTTTCTATATCCGGTGCCTGGTTTGAATATATTGCTGAATGTAAATTCATGCCCCATCCATCGTTGTGATTAGTGCCCCAGTTGGTAATATCGCAATGTTCTATCACGACATCATGTGAATTGTTAAAAATTTTTATACCATGTTCTCCAGGTCCTATAACCGTTAATCCCCTTAGAATGACATAAGAAGTATTCTCCTCTATACGTATCCCATACGGATCCAGTTCAGATACTTTAATGGTGGCATTGGTTCCGTTCTCATAAGTATACAAGATATAACCATTAGGCGTGCCCGACCTGTTTACAGATAGTACTTCATCTGAAAAAGCAGGAAGAAATACAGTATCCGCCACCGGGAACTCCTCCGCCCAGGTGGTGATAGATACTGTTTCCTGGATATTAGTTCCGTTTAAAATAAGATTCACTTCATAGGTCCTCCCCGGGACTAAATTGACAATGCTTCCTCTATATTCCTTTACCTCCTCATCAAAGTACAGTGGAAGAGCGCTTCTCCATTCTTCATCACCGGACATACGATATCTAACCTGACATTCTATTGAAGTGGCTCCGGCTGGTGGGCTCCAGTACACTCCCACACAGTTGAAAGTCGGAATCAAAGTTTGACCATAGCAATAAAAAGCGCTTGAACTCAAAAACAGTATTAAAATATTTACTATACAATACCTGCAGCTACCTTTCATGTGAAAAACTAATTCGTAATCAATAAAAACTTGGTCACCATTACAGTGTCGCTAGACCCAACTTCAGCTCTTAAATGATACCCTACTTACCAATACTTATAGGTGATGTGGCTCTTCTGAAAAAGCAAGTCTACATTAAATTAATCATTTAATTTGTTATATAATAACTTAAAAATGTCATATTTCGACATCTGAATGAAAAACAATATTAAAATAGGATATTATCAATATATTTTGTTATATTATTAATATTTTAACTACAAAATACCTCTAAACCGACAGGTTCATTAGACATTATTGAAATAATCAGAAGAATGGCTTCTATTAAAGAAAAGGTACTAGTGTAACGAACGATTAATTATTTAAGTATATTTTATTATCTTTGTCCTATGACAAGGATAAGCAAAACCATAAATCTTAGCAATGAGGACCGTGCCGAATTAGAAATGTGGTCTCGATCACAAACTATTGAAAGAAGAATGGCCGACCGGGCAGAGATCATATTACTCTCCTGCGAGGGCAAGACTTTCGATGAGATATGCAGTCGACTGGATACCAGCCCACCGGTAGTGAATAAATGGCGTATGCGTTACCGTAAAGAAGGACTGGCAGGTTTG